>JACMLV010000845.1 GCA_014379395.1 Burkholderiaceae bacterium | reverse complement strand
CGGCGCCAACGGCTGGCGCGTGCGCGAAGCCGACCTGCGCAAGCACCTCGGCAACGGCGACGACGCGGCCGCCGCGGCGGACGGCGGGCGCGACGAGCTCGAAGAGGAGCGCCACCTGGCCGCGCTCGACGCCAAGCGCTTGCAACCCGAGTACGGCGCCAAGGGCGACTTCCAGCTGGCCCAGGCGCTGAACCACTTCAAGGGCCTGCCGGTGACGCTGTCGAAAGTGAAACCGGTGGCGCGCACCGCGGACGGCAAGGCCGAGCCCAAGCCGATCCCGTCCCCCAAAAAATAAGCCGACCGACTCCATGAACGACGCCCAGCTGCTGCGCTATTCGCGCCATATCCTGCTCGACCAGATCGGCATCGAAGGCCAGGAAAAACTGCTCGCCGCGCACGCGCTGGTGATCGGCGCCGGCGGCCTCGGCTCGCCGGCCGCGCTGTACCTGGCCTCGGCCGGCGTCGGCCGCATCACCCTGGTCGACAACGACACCGTCGACCTGACCAACCTGCAGCGCCAGATCGCCCACACCACGGCGCGCGTCGGCCAGCCCAAGGCCGAGTCGGCGCGGCAGACCCTGCGCGAGATCAACCCCGAGATCGTCGTGCAGGCGCTGGCCGAGCGCGCCGACGAGGCGCGCCTGCTGGAACTGGTGGCCGGCGCCGACGTGGTGCTCGACTGCACCGACAACTTCGCCACCCGCCACGCTGTCAACCGCGCCTGCGTCGCCAACCGGGTGCCGCTGGTGTCGGGCGCGGTGATCCGCTTCGACGGCCAGGTCAGCGTGTTCGACGTGCGCGACGCGGCGGCGCCGTGCTACTGCTGCCTGTTCCCGCAGGACCGCCAGTTCGAGGAGGAGGCCTGCGCGACGATGGGCGTGTTCGCGCCGCTGGTCGGCATGGTCGGCGCGACCCAGGCCGCCGAGGCGCTCAAGCTGCTGATGCGGGTCGGCCGGTCGCTGGCCGGGCGCCTGCTGCTGCTCGACGGGCTGGCCATGGAATGGACCAGCATCCGGGTCGCGCGCGACCCGGCCTGCCCGGTGTGCGGCGGCGTCCACGCGGCCGGCTAGTGTCCTGAGTTGCTAGTGTCGTGTTGCGCGGCCGATGTGGCCGATTCATCAAGCTTTCCGCAATTTGGCCAATCCGCCTTATACTCTCGCATTGTCATTTCCCAGTCCGAGTTTCCCTATGCAAAACGTCCCGAACCGTCCGCTGCGCCGGCGCCTCGCGCGCGGCTTCACGCTGATCGAAATCATGGTGGTGGTGGTCATCATGGGCATCCTGGCCGCGCTGGTGGTGCCCAAGCTGCTCAGCCGCACCGGCGAATCGAAGATCGCCGCGGCGAAGGTCGACATATCCACCGTGATGCAGGCGCTCAAGCTCTATAAGCTCGACAACGAGCGCTATCCGACCAGCGAGCAGGGCTTGCAGGCGCTGCTCGCCAAGCCGACCAACGGCCCGGCCGCCAAGGGCTGGAAGGCCGGCGGCTACCTGGAAAAAATGCCGAAGGACCCGTGGGGCAATCCCTATCAATACCTGTCGCCCGGCATCAAGGGCGAGATCGACGTGTTCTCGCTGGGCGGCGACGGCCAGCCCGGCGGCGGCGGCGACGATGCCGACATCGGCTCGTGGGATATCTAAGCGCGCCTGCGCCCCATCGCCGCCGGTCTTTGGCGGCCGCGCCCGCTCCCGCCCGGGCGGCTGGCTTTAATCATGCTGGATTCACGCTGGTTGAACTGCTGGTCGTGATGGTCATCATCGGCGTCACGCTCGGCCTGACCGCGCTCAACGTGCTGCCGGACCGCCAGGGCGTGCTGCGCGGCGAGGCCGAGCGCATCGCGCTGCTGCTGCAACTGGCGCGCGACGAGGCCATCGTGCGCAACCGCCAGGTCGCCTTCGAGGCCGAACCGAACGGCTACCGCTTCCTGGTGCGCGACGAGCGCCAGTGGCAGCCCGTCACGCGCGACGACCTGCTGCGCGAACGCGCCTTCAAGCACGGCCCGCTGCTGCTCTCGGTCGAGCCGCCCGGCATCGCCGCCCCGGCCGCCGATCCGGCCTCCGCGGCGCTGCGCATCGTCTTCGGCCGCGAGCCGGTCGACAAGCCCTTCGTGCTGACCCTGGCCGAGGGCGGCCGCCAAGTCGCCATCCGGGCCGACGGCGTCGGCCATTTTTCCGTCGAATGAAGCGCCTCCGATCAGTCCGCCGCCTGCGCGGCTTCACCCTGCTCGAAGTGCTGGTCGCGCTGGTCATCGTCGGCACCGCGCTGGGCGCCTCGCTGCGCGCGGTCGGCAGCCTGACCCAGAACAGCAACGGCCTGCGCAGCACGATGATGGCGACCTGGTCGGCCGAGAACCGGCTGGTGCAGATCCGCCTCGCCAAGCGTTTTCCTGCGCTCGGCAAGCAGACCTTCGACTGCCCGCAGGGCGAGCTGGCGCTGGTGTGCGAGGAGGAGGTGATCGCCACGCCGAACCCGCGCCTGCGCCGGGTCGAGGTGAGCGTGTTCGACCTGCGGAACCGGGCGCGCCGCATCATCAAGCTGGTCCAACTGGTGCTCGACGAATGAGCCGCCGTCCACAATGCCGCGCCCGCCTTCGCGGCTTCACCCTGATCGAGCTGCTGGTGGCGATCGGCATCCTGGCGCTGGTCGCGGTGCTCGGCTGGCGCGGCCTGGACGGCATCGTGCGCGCGCGCGTCGCGCTCACGCAGCAGATGGAAACCACGCGCGGTATGCAGCTCGCCTTCGCCCAGCTGCAAAGCGACACCGAACACCTGGCCGAGAGCGCCCTGCTGCACGGCCGCCAGAACCTGGCCGCCGCCAACGACGGCCTGACTCTGGTGCGCGTGGCGTTCGAGGAAAACGCGGCGGCGCAGTTGCAAGTGGTGAGCTACCGCGTGCGGGACGGCGTGCTCACGCGCAGCGAGTCGCCCGGCACGCGCGAGCTGACCGAGCTCGACAAGCTGTGGCAGGCGGCGCTCGGCCAGGGCGCCGGCGGCGTCGCCCTGCAGGCCGGGGTCGAGACGATCGCGCTGCGGCT
>JACMLV010000844.1 GCA_014379395.1 Burkholderiaceae bacterium | reverse complement strand
GCGCGGCCGGCGCGGCCAGCACCGTCAGCGAGGCGACGACGAGCACGGCGAGCGCGCCGCCGGCCGCCCCCTCCCACGATTTGCCGGGCGAGATGCTGGGCGCGAGCTTGCGCCGGCCCCAGGCCTTGCCGCAGAAATAGGCGCCGATGTCGGCGATCCAGACCAGCGCCAACACCGACAGCAGGTACAGCGGCGAATGGCGGAACAGCGCGACCATGGCGACGAAGCAGCCGACGATGGCGACCGCGTAGACCACGCTGAGCATCGTGTTGCCGGCCCCTTCGAGCGGCGGCAGGCCGAAGCCGAGCGAGGGCGCGAAGCGCAGCAGCCAGATCGCGCTGCACAGCGCGAACCAGATGGTCGGGCGCTCCAGGCCGGAGCCGAAGAAGAAGGTGTAGGCGAAGGCGGCGACCCAGACCAGCGCGATCAACAGCGCCTGGCGGTTCTTGAACAGGCGGAAGCTCTCCCACACGGCGGCGCCGAAGAACACGGTGGCAATCGCCGCGAAGGCGGGGAAATGGTTCAACCACAACACCGGCAGCAAGACCGCCAGCAACACCAGGGCGGTGATAATCCGAGTTTTCAGCATCAGCTTGTTTTTTCAGCCAGTTGGGCACCGGTGCGGCCGAAGCGCCGCTCCCGCTGCTGGTAGGACGCGATGGCAGCGTCGAGCGACTCGATGTTGAAATCGGGCCAGTAGGTCTCGGTGAAATAGAGCTCGGTGTAGGCGAGCTGCCAGAGCAGGAAGTTGGAGATGCGCTCTTCGCCGCCGGTGCGGATGAACAGGTCCGGCTCGGGCGCGTAGGCCAGCGCCAGGTGCGGCGCCAGCTGCTCCTCGGTGAACTCGCCGCCGGCCTCCGGATGGGCGGCGACCATCTTGTTGACCGCCTGCATGATGTCCCAGCGCCCGCCATAGTTGGCGCACACCGTCACCGTCAAGCCGCGGTTGTCGGCCGTCTTGCGCTCGGCGCTGGCGATCATGTCCTGCAGCTTGGCGTCGAAACGGCTCAGGTCGCCCACCACCTTGAGGCGGATGTCGTTGGCGTGCATCTTCGACACCTCGCGCTCGAGCGCGGTGACGAACAGCTTCATCAACAGCGACACCTCCTCGGCCGGGCGGCGCCAGTTTTCCGAACTGAAGGCGAACAGGGTCAGGTACTCGACCCCGCGCAGCGAGCAGGCCTCGACGGCGTCGCGCACGGCGGCCACGCCCTTGACGTGGCCGGCCACGCGCGGCAAGAAGCGCTTGGTGGCCCAGCGCCCGTTGCCGTCCATGATGATGGCGACATGGCGCGGCACGCGCGCGATTTCCGGTACCGCTGTGGTCGAACTCGAATAGGTCATGGAGACACTGCCATCAAATTGGGAGGGGGAGTGGACTGAGCTATGCGCGCCGCGCGAACCCGCCGGGGCGGGCCGCGCGAGAAAACACTAGACGGTCAGCACTTCCTTCTCTTTATCCACCACCAGCTTGTCGATGTCGGCGATGAACTTGTCGGTCAGCTTTTGCACCTCGTCCGACGAGCGGCGCTCGTCGTCCTCCGAGCAGGCCTTGTCCTTGACCAGCTTCTTGAGCGACTCGTTGGCGTCGCGGCGGATGTTGCGCACGGCGATCTTCGCGTCCTCGGCCTCGGTCTTGACCAGCTTGACCATCTCCTTGCGGCGCTCCTCGGTCAGCGGCGGGGTCGGCACGCGGATCATGTCGCCCTGGGCCGACGGGTTCAAGCCCAGGTCGGCGTCGCGGATGGCTTTTTCGATGGTGTTGGCCATCTTCTTCTCATACGGCTGCACGCCGATGGTGCGGGCGTCGACCAGGGTCACGTTGGCGACCTGGGTCAGCGCGGTCGGGCTGCCGTAGTACTCGACCATCACATGGTCGAGTATGCCGGTGTGGGCGCGGCCGGTGCGCACCTTGGCCAGGTCGGCCTTCAAAGTCTCGATCGACTTGGACATCCGTTCCTGGGCGCTTTTTTTGACGTCAGCTAGGGACATGCTGCTCTCCTGTGTCTTGTAAAAAAATAAGGTTAAACGTGTACCAGGGTGCCTTCATCCTCGCCCATGATGACGCGCTTGAGCGCGCCCGGCTTGGTGATGGAAAACACCTTGATCGGCAGCTTCTGGTCGCGGCACAGCGCGAACGCGGTCGCGTCCATCACCTGCAGGTGCTTGGCGATGGCTTCGTCGAAGCTGATGGTGTTGAAGCGGGTCGCGTGCGGATCCTTCTTCGGGTCGGCCGTGTAGACGCCGTCGACCTTGGTCGCCTTGAGCACGATCTCGGCGCTCATTTCCGAACCGCGCAGCGCGGCGGCGGTGTCGGTGGTGAAGAACGGGTTGCCGGTGCCGGCGGCGAACACCACCACCTTGCCCTCCTCCAGGTATTGCAGCGCCTTCGGGCGCACATACGGCTCGACCACCTGGTCGATGGCGATCGCCGACATCACGCGCGCGGTCACGCCGCTCTGGCGCATCGCGTCGGCCAGGGCCAGCGCGTTCATCACCGTGGCCAGCATGCCCATGTAGTCGGCGGTGGCGCGGTCCATGCCTTGCGCGCCGGGCGCGACGCCACGGAAGATGTTGCCGCCACCGATGACGATCGCCAGTTCCACACCCATCTTCGCCACTTCTGCGACGTCGGCCACCATGCGCTCGATCGTTGCCCGGTTGATGCCGTAGGGATCGTCCCCCATCAAGGCTTCGCCGGACAATTTAAGGAGAACGCGCTTATAGGCTGGGTTTGACATGAACTGGGCTCCAAAAATAAGGTTATTCGTTTTGTACTACGGCGCTTCTGTATCGCGTCGCTGCTGAGGCGGTGGCGGATAGCCTCGCCTCATTAAAAAAACGGGCCTCTCGGCCCGCTTTGCATTACGCTCCGGAAGCAGCCATCTGCGCTGCGACCTCGGCCGCGAAGTCGTCTTGCTTCTTCTCGATCCCTTCACCGACCACGTACATCGCGAAACCCTTCACGCTGGTGTTGGCCGCCTTCAGCATCTGCTCAACCGTTTGCTTGTCGTTTTTGACGAACGACTGGTTCAGCAGCGACACTTCCTTCAAGAACTTCTGCACCGAGCCTTCGAGACGCTTGGCCAGGATTTCCGGCGACTGGGCCGGCTTGCCTTCGGCGACGGCCTTGGCGGCGTCTTCGGCGGCTTTCAGGGAAGCGACCGAGCGCTCTTTTTCGATCAGTTCAGCCGGCACTTGGTCGGCCGACAGCGACACCGGCTTCATCGCGGCGATGTGCATCGCGACGTCTTTACCAACTTGCTCGTCGGCGCCGTCGAATTCGACGACCACGCCGATGCGGGTGCCGTGCAGGTAGGAAGCCAGCTTGGCGGTGGTTTCAAAACGCTGGAAGCGACGGATCGACATGTTCTCGCCGATCTTGCCGATCAGGGCGGCGCGCACTTCGTCCAGGGTCTTGCCGTCGAGCGGCAGGGCCAGCAGGGCGGCGACGTCGGCCGGATTGTGCTCGGCCACCAGGCGGGCGGCGTTGTTGGCCAGCGCCAGGAAGTCGTCGTTCTTGGCGACGAAGTCGGTTTCGCTGTTCACTTCGACCAGGGCGCCAACGCCGCCGGCGATAAAGGTCGCCACCACGCCTTCGGCGGTGATGCGGGCCGACGCCTTCGAGGCCTTGCCGCCCAGCTTGACGCGCAGGATCTCTTCCGCACGGGCCATGTCGCCATCGGCTTCGGTCAGTGCCTTTTTGCATTCCATCATTGGTGCGTCGGTCTTGCCGCGCAATTCGCCTACCATCGCTGCTGTAATCGCTGCCATGTTTCTCTCCTGATTCGGTGTGGATGACGCGGAGTTCGAGCCAGGCCGGCATCACCGGCGGCGCCCCGCGTTTTCATTAAAAAAAAGGGGGAGCTGCTGCCACCCCTTTTCCCGTACTGTTCAAGCCGTCATAAGACAGCCCGGCAATTACGCCTGCTCGTTGACTTCGACGAACTCGTCGCCGGCGCCGGCCTTGATCATTTCGACCACTTCGTTGCTGGCGTTGGCACGACCTTCGAGGATCGCGTCAGCGATGCCGCGAGCGTACAAGGTGATGGCCTTGGACGAATCGTCGTTGCCTGGAATGACGTAGGTCACGCCTTCTGGCGAGTGGTTGGTGTCGACCACGCCGATGACCGGGATGCCCAGTTTTGCCGCTTCGGTGATGGCGCCTTTGTGGTAGCCGACGTCGACGACGAAAATCGCGTCAGGAACGCCGCCCATGTCCTTGATGCCGCCGATCGATTTTTGCAGCTTGACCATCTCGCGCTGGAACATCAGGCCTTCTTTTTTCGACAGCTTCTCGACCGAACCGTCTTCGATCATCGCTTCCATGTCCTTCAGGCGCTTGATCGAGGTCTTGATCGTCTTGAAGTTGGTCAGCATGCCGCCCAACCAGCGTTGATCGACGAAAGGCACGCCGGCGCGTTGCGCTTCGGCGGCGATGATTTCACGGGCTTGACGCTTGGTGCCGACCATCAGGATGGTGCCGCGCGAGGCAGCCAGTTGGCGCACGTGCTTCATCGCCTCCTGGTACATCGTCATCGTCTTTTCCAAGTTGATGATGTGAATCTTGTTGCGGTGACCGAAGATGAACGGTGCCATCTTTGGGTTCCAGAAACGGGTTTGGTGGCCAAAATGGACGCCGGCTTCCAGCATTTCGCGCATTGTTACAGACATAATCTACTCCAGGGTTGGGTCTGGAATCCGGTCAGTCACCATAGAGGCACCCTTGTCGACCGGATTCGCGTTTATCAATGAATTCAAGTTCTTTTTACAACACTGCCTGAAATCCAAATCAAGCAGCCCGACATTCTACCCCAAAACTGAGAATCCGATCAAGTGGGCAAACGTCCGCACCCGCCGGCGCCGGGCAAAACCCCGGCGCCGGCGGGCGCCGATTCCCTCCCCGGCCCCGGCGCGGCGCACCCCGGTCGTTTATAATCCGGGATTACCGTCGGGCCCCGCCCTTGGGCCGCGCCCTTGGGCGCCGCCCTCCCCTCGCGCGCCAGGCTTTGCGTCACGACTTCACCGCTTTTTGCTGATTGCCACTAACCATGTCCAATATTCAAATCAAAACCCCGGCCGACATCGAAGGCATGCGGGTCGCCGGCCGGCTCGGCGCCGACGTGCTCGACTACATCACGCCGTTCGTCAAGGCCGGCGTGACGACGGGCGAACTGGACCGCCTGTGCCACGAATACATGGTCAACGTCCAGGGCACCATCCCGGCTCCGCTCAACTACTGCCCGCCGGGCTACACGCCCTACCCGAAGGCGATCTGCACCTCGGTCAACGACGTGATCTGCCACGGCATCCCGGGCGACAAGGTGCTCAAGAACGGCGACGCCGTCAACCTCGACATCACCGTCATCAAGGACGGCTACCACGGCGACACCAGCCGCATGTTCCTGATCGGCACGCCGACCATCCTGGCCAAGCGCCTGTCCGAGATCACCTATGAGTGCATGTGGCTGGGCATCGCCCAGATCAAGCCGGGCGCGCACCTGGGCGACATCGGCCACGCGATCCAGCAGCACGCCGAAAACGCCGGCTACAGCGTGGTGCGCGAGTTTTGCGGGCACGGCATCGGCAAGGTGTTCCACGAACAGCCGCAGGTGCTGCACTACGGCAAGCCGGGCACGCTCGACCGGCTCGAGGCCGGCATGATCTTCACCGTCGAGCCGATGATCAACGCCGGCCGGCGCGAGATCCGCGCCATGAACGACGGCTGGACCATCAAGACCAAGGATCGCAGTCTGTCGGCGCAGTGGGAGCACACCGTGCTGGTCACCGAAACCGGCTACGAGGTGCTGACCGTGTCGCCGCAGATGCCGGCGCCGCCAGCCTTCATCCACCCGGCCGCCTGAGACCGACGCCATGCCCGACGACACCGTGATCAAGAACGAGCTGCGCATCGAGCTCAAAGGCGCGCTCAAGGCCGAGCGGCAAGTGCTGGTGGCGGCCTACCAGGCCGACGGCAAGCCCGACAAGCTGCTGCGCGGCCTGCGCCTCTCCGTCGACGCGGTGCTGTGCACGGCCTGGCGCGCGGCCGGCCTGCCGCCCGACACGGCGCTGGTCGGGGTCGGCGGCTACGGCCGCGGCGAGTTGTTCCCGCATTCCGACGTCGACCTGCTGATCCTGCTCGGCCGGGCGCCCGACGCCGCCGTCCAGGGCAAGCTCGAGGAGCTGGTGCAACTGCTGTGGGATCTGGGCCTGGAGATCGGGCACAGCATCCGCACCGTCGACGAGTGCCTGTCCGAATCGAAGGCCGACATCACGGTGCAGACCTGCCTGCTCGAAGCGCGCCTGGTGGCCGGCGACGCCGAGCTGTTCGGGCAGTTGCAGCGCCGCTACCAGGAGGCGCTCGATCCGCAGGCCTTCTTCCAGGCCAAGACGGCCGAATTGCGCCAGCGCCACGCCAAATACGAGGACACCGCCTTCAGCCTGGAGCCGAACTGCAAGGAAAGCCCGGGCGGCCTGCGCGACTTGCAGGTGATCCTGTGGGTGGCCAAGGCGGCCGGGCTGGGCAACTCCTGGCGCGCGCTGGCCGCGCGCGGCCTGATCACGCTGACCGAGGCGCGCCAGCTGACCGAGAAGGAGCGCGCCTTCAACGACATCCGCATCCGCCTGCACCTGCACGCCGGCCGGCGCGAGGACCGGCTGGTGTTCGACGTGCAGACCGCGATCGCCGAGTCGCTCGGCCTGCAAGCCACCGGCAGCGGCCCGAACATGCGCCGCGCCAGCGAATACCTGATGCAGCGCTATTACTGGGCCGCCAAGGCGGTCACCCAGCTCAACGCTATCCTGCTCAACAACATCGAGGCGCAGCTGTTCCCGCAGCCGGGCATCGCGCGGCCGATCAACGAGCGTTTCAACGAGCTCAACGGCCTGGTCGACATCGCCGCCGACGACACCTTCGAGACCAACCCGTCGGCGGTGCTGGAAATTTTCGTCGTGATGACCGAGCATCCGGCCTTGAAGGGCATGACGGCGCGCGCCACCCGCGCCCTGTGGCACGCGCGCTTCCAGATCGACAACGCGTTCCGGCGCGATCCGCACAACCACGCCCTGTTCCTGCGCATCCTGCAGGCGCCGGTCGGCGTGGTGCACGCGCTGCGCCGCATGAACGACATGAGCATCCTCGGGCGCTACCTGCCGAACTTCCGCCGCATCGTCGGCCAGATGCAGCACGACCTGTTCCACGTGTATACGGTCGACCAGCACATCATGATGGTGGTGCGCAACATGCGGCGCTTCACGATGAGCGAGCACGCCCACGAATACCCGTTCTGCAGCCAGCTGATGGCCAACTTCGCCCAGCCCTGGCTGCTCTACGTCGGCGCGCTGTTCCACGACATCGCCAAGGGCCGCGGCGGCGACCACTCCAAGCTCGGCACGGTCGACGCACGCCAGTTCTGCGTCGACCACGGCCTGGCCGAGGAGGACACCGAGCTGGTGGTGTTCGTCGTCGAGCAGCACCTGACCATGTCCCAGGTGGCGCAAAAGCAGGATCTGTCGGACCCGGACGTGATCGACGCCTTCGCCCGCCTGGTCAAGGACGAGCGCCACCTGACCGCGCTCTACCTGCTCACCGTGTGCGACATCCGCGGCACCAGCCCCAAAGTGTGGAACGCCTGGAAGGGCAAGCTGCTCGAGGACTTGTACCGGATGACCTTGCGCGTGCTGGGCGGCGAGCCGCACTCGGCCGACCGCGAATTGAAGAACCGCCAGCAAGGCGCCCTGGCCACGCTGCGCCTGTACGGCCTGGCGAACGACGCCCATCTGGCGCTGTGGAAGCAACTCGACGTGGCCTACTTCCTGCGCCACGACGCCTCCGACATCGCCTGGCAGACGCGCGCCCTGTACGACCGCACCAGCAGCGACAAGCCGGTCGTCAAGTGCCGCCTGGCGCCGATCGGCGAAGGCTTGCAGGTGGTGGTCTACGTGGCCGACCAGCCGGACCTGTTCGCGCGCATCTGCAGCTATTTCGACCGCAAGAATTTCAGCATCCTCGACGCCAAGATCCACACCACCCGCCACGGCTACGCGCTCGACACCTTCCTGGTCACCGAGCAAAGCTTCGCCAAGAGCTACCGCGACATCATCAGCCTGATCGAGCACGAGCTGGGCGCGCTATTGGTGTCGCAGGAGGCGCTGCCGGCGCCGGCCAAGGGCCGCCTGTCGCGCCTGTCGCGCAACTTCCCGGTGCAGCCGACGGTCGACCTGCGCCCGGACGAGCGCGGCCAGCACTACCTGCTGACGGTGGCCGCCAACGACCGCAACGGCCTGCTGTATACGATCGCCAGCGTGCTGGCCAGGTACAAGGTCAACTTGCACACGGCCAAGATCATGACGCTCGGCGAGCGCGTCGAGGACGTCTTCCTGATCGACGGCGCGGCGCTGTCGAACGCGCGCACCCAGATCCAGCTGGAAACCGAACTGCTCGACGCGCTGAAAATTTGAGCCACTCCCCTTTTACCGACACAAGAAACCGATTTCACTGATGACTGAAGAATTATTACGCCTGTCCAAACGCATGTCCGAACTGGGCCTGTCCTCGCGCCGCGAAGCCGACGAATGGATCGCGCGCGGCTGGGTGCGGGTCGACGGCAAGGTGGTCTCCGAGCTGGGCAGCAAGGTCTACCCGAGCCAGCGCATCACCGTCGAACGCCAGGCCGCCGCCGAGCAATCGAAGCGCGTCACGGTCCTGATCAACAAGCCGGTCGGCTACGTCAGCGGCCAGGCCGAGGACGGCTACACGCCGGCCATCGCCCTGATCAAGGCCGAGAACCGCTGGGCCGACGATCCGGCCCCGGAGCAGTTCCACCCGACCCAGCTGCGCAGCCTGGTCGCCGCCGGCCGGCTCGACATCGACTCGGTCGGCCTGCTGGTGCTGACCCAGGACGGGCGCGTGGCCAAGCAGCTGATCGGGCACGACACCGACATCGACAAGGAATACCTGGTGCGGGTCGAGTACACCAAGGGCGGCAAGCTGCCCGAGGCCGATCTGAAACGCCTGAACCACGGCCTCTGGCTCGACGGCAAGGCGCTGCTGCCGGCCAAGGTACGCTGGCAGAACGACGACCAGCTCAGCTTCACGCTGCGCGAAGGCAAGAAACGCCAGATCCGCCGCATGTGCGAGGCGGTCGGCCTGAAGGTGCTCGGCTTGAAGCGCGTGCGCATCGGCCGCGTCAAACTGGGCGACCTGCCGACCGGGCAATGGCGCTATCTCGGCCCGGACGAGCGCTTTTAGTCGGGCGTCCCAGCCGCTTCCCCTCACGCGTTTAATCGGGAAATAGGCGCCGCCGCCGGCTCGCCTGGCTCGGGCGAGGCCCCGGCCCGCCCCGCTTGGCTCCTTGCCGCGGGGCCCGATCGCGGCGCATTGATTCGCCAAGCACTAGCGAGCCCGGGCGGCGCGCCCGGTTGGAAATTTCGCACAAATTGCCAAAGGGCAAGCAAAAAACTCCCGCCGCCGGCCACGCATCGCATAAAATATTGCTTCTAGGCTAGTCATCACAAAGAGACATTACGCGTGAACGATCCGAACATACCCGAACGTAAAGGTCCGCCCGACAAGGCCGTGGCCGCCGCCCGCATCGCGGACGACGCCAAGCCCTACCACATGACCGACGCGTTCGACATCGGCGAGGCGCTCGAGCGCCTGGCCAAGTATGGCGACGCGGTCACGCTCTACCTGTCCGACGGCGAGATCCAGATGGCGCGCATCTTGTCGGTGGAGGAGGAAACACCGGACTTCGTCGTCGAGCTCAACGAGGACATCAACCTGCCGCGCGGCCCGATCACCTTCGTCGCCTGGCAGCAAAGCGCCAAGCTGCAGTTCACGCTGGAGGCGGACTGGGTCTGCGCGCCCGGCGAGCCCAAGCACCTGCCCTGCGTGTTTCCCAAGGAATGCCTGGTGCTGGAGCGGCGCCAGGCCACGCGCCTGGAAACCCCGCTCGGCCAGTACTTCATGGCCAGCTTCATGATCGGCGCCCAGGACTACGAACTGCAGTTGTACGACATCTCGATCGGCGGCGTGGGCATGCGCGCCATGCCCAAGGAGACGGTCGGCCTGTACGTCGGCCGCAAGCTGCAGCGGGTGCGCCTGGAGCTCGGGCCGAGCAAGGTCCTCATCGTCGATCTGGAAATTCGCCTCACGCGCACCTTCCGCTCCTTCCTGCTCGGCGAGCAGACCCAGATCGGCTGCAGCTTCATCAACCTGACGCCGCCGATGCAGGCCGACATCAAGAACTTCGTCGAGCACCTCGGCGGCGGGCGCAAGCTCAAATGACGAGCCCGGGAGGCCGCCGGACGCCGATAACCCAGGAGTCTGTCGGG
>JACMLV010000843.1 GCA_014379395.1 Burkholderiaceae bacterium | reverse complement strand
TAGGCCCTGGCGGCGGCGAGCGGGCTGGAACGCCGCAACGGCGGCGCGGCTTGGTCCGCGCCGGCCAAGCCGAAGCCGGCGATGTATTGGGGGATCTGATCGGCCGGCAGCGGCTTGCTGAACAGGTAGCCCTGGATCGACTCGCAGCCGATGTCGGTCAGGAACGCCAGCTGGGCCGGCGTCTCCACCCCTTCGGCGACGACCCGCATGCCCAGCTTCTGCGCCAGCAGCATGGTCATCTCGCAAATGGCGGCGTCGTTCTCGTCGGTCTCGATGTCCTTCACAAAGGAACGGTCGATCTTGATGACGTCGATCGGGAATAATTTCAGATACGCCAGCGACGAGTAACCGGTGCCGAAGTCGTCGAGGGCGAGCTTGACGCCGATCCGGCTCAGGGCCTTGAGCATGACGATGTTGTCTTCCGGATTGCGCATCGCCATCGACTCGGTGATTTCCAGGTGCAGGCGATGCGGCGGCAAGCCCGATTGTTCGAGCGCGTGGCGCACCAGTTCGGGCAGGGTCTGATCCTGGAACTGGAGCGCGCTCAGGTTGACCGCGATATAGAGGTCGAGCAGGCCGGCGGCCCGCCAGCGCTTGAGTTGCTGGCAGGCCTGCTCGAGCACCCATTTGCCCAGCGGGACGATCAAGCCGCTCTCCTCGGCCAGGGCGATGAAGTCGCCGGGGTAGATCATGCCGCGGCTCGGATGCTGCCAGCGCACCAGGGCCTCCACGCCGGCCACGCGGCCGGTGCCAAGGTCGATCTGCGGCTGGTAATGCAGCACGAACTGGCCCTGCGCCAGCGCCTGATCGAGCTCGTTTTCGACCATCACGCGCTGGGTGACGTCGGCCTGCATCTTTTCGGTGTAGAACTGGTAATGGCCGCGCCCGGCCGCCTTGGCGTGGTACATGGCGATGTCGGCGTTTTTGATCAGGTCGCCGATCTCGGTGGCGTCTTGCGGATAGAGGCAGATGCCGACGCTGGGCGAGGTGCGCAATTCGTGGCCGGCGATGCTGTACGGGGCGGCGATGCTGTTGACCAGCGCCGCCGCCAGCGCGACGACGTCGGCGCGCGCGTCGATGCCCGAGAGCACCACCACGAATTCGTCGCCGCCGAGCCGGGCCACGATGTCGCTCTCGCGTACCGCGCCGGAGAGGCGCTTGGCGACCTGGATCAGGAGCTGGTCGCCGACGTTGTGGCCGAGCGTGTCGTTGATCGCCTTGAAACGGTCCAGGTCGATCAGCATGACGGCCAGCGACTGTTCGAAGCGCTGCGCGAAGGCGATGCTCTGGGTCATGCGCTCGTGCAGGCTGAAGCGGTTCGGCAAGTCGGTCAGGGTGTCGTGGTAGGCCAGGTGGCGGATGTTGTCCTCGGCCGCCTTGCGCTGGGTGATGTCCTCGAAGCTGCCGATGTAGTTGATGATCCGGCCGTCGCCGTCCTTGACGACCGAGATCGACAAGCGCTTCGGATACGGCTCGCCGTTCTTGCGCCGGTCCCACAGCTCGCCCTGCCAAAAATCGTGCCTGGCCAGTTCGGCCCACATCTGCGCGTAGACCTCCCGCGGCGTGTCGCCGGCCGACAGCATGCCCGGATTCTTGCCGATCGCCTCGGCCGGGGCGTAGCCGGTGAGCTCGGTGAACTTGTCGTTGACGGTGAGGATGAGGTTGTTGGCGTCGGTGATCAGGATCGCTTCGCCGCTGTCGGAAAACACCTTCGACATCAGGTGCAGGTAGTCTTCGGCCCGCTTGCGCTGGGTGATGTCGCGCGCGATGCCGAGCACCCCGGTCGGCTGCCCGTTCGCGCCGGGCAGCGCGGTCTTGATGGTCTCGAGCAGGACCGGCTGGCCGGTCTCGGCGCTGGTCAGCCATTCCTCGTTGACCTTCGGGCCGCTGGTCGAGATGCTCTCCCGATCCTTCTGGCGGAAGAAATCGGCCTGCTCGGCCGGGAAGAAGTCGTGGTCGGTCTTGCCGACGATGCCGGCGGCGGGCGCGCCCAGCATGTGCTCGAAGGCCCGGTTGCAGGCCAGGAAGACGCCGTCGGTGTCCTTCAACCAGACCGGGTCGGGCAAGGTGTTGATCAGGGTTTCCATCTGGCTGCGGCTCTCGCTCAGCTTCAAATTGGTCAGCGAGAGGCGCGACAGATGCGAGGCGATGCCGACGATGTGCGCCATCACGCGGCGCACGTGCAGGCGGCTAAAGCGCGGAATCGCGCGGATCGCCTCCAGGTAGGCGCCGGACGGGTAGCCGAAGCGTTCGGCCTGGGCCGCGAAATAGCCCTCGTCGACGTCGTCGTCGTCGTAGAAGAACTGGCCGCAATACAGGTTGCCCAGGTGCTGCCGCCCGACGAAGACCGGCGTGACGACGTCCCACAGGCCGTTTTTGCATTTGTAGTCGACGAACTCGCCCTCTTGCAGGTGGCTGGCGAGGAACAGGTCGCTCTCGGTGCAGTTGGCGCAGGACCGCGGATTGGCGCGGTGGTAGCCGGTGCAGGCGCTTTGCCAGCCGGCGCTCTGCAAGATGTTGCCCTCCAAATCGAGCAGCGCGGTGGCGATGCCGATCAGGGCCGAGAAATCGTCGAGCAGGGTGCGCAGCGACTCGACGTCGATCAGCGCCGCCAGCGGGGTTTCCGACACGCTATTGGGGGGCCGCGCCTGCAGCGCGCTCGCGGGCTCGGCGCCCGGGCGGCTGGCGTGCCAGGTGACGGGGATCGCCTTCGGGCGGTTCGGGTTATCCATGTCGTGGGCGCATCCTGTTGGCCCGATAAGGCCACGTTAGAAAAAGGGTTTTACTCTGCCTCAAAGTATAAAACTTTTTTCAACGCAACAGGTGTGGATTTTGATGCAAGACGCGCCCGGCGCCGTTGCGGGCCGGGGCCGTGTGGCGCGGCCGATACGCGCGGCCGGCGCGGACGAACAAAAGGCAGCCGAAGCTGCCTTTCCTGATGCTTTTTTTCGCTGCTTGCGCGGCCGGCTTAACGCTTGTTGCGCAGTTTGGCGAGGGTGGCCAGCTGGCCGATCGCGCTGGCCAGTTCGGCTTGCGCTTTCGCGTAGTCGATGACCGATTCCTTGTTGACCATCGCTTCTTCCGCCATTTTCTTGGCGGCCGTCGCTTTGGCCTCGTCCAGGTCGTGGCCGCGGATCGCGGTGTCGGCCAGGACGGTCACGGCGTTCGGCTGCACTTCGAGCAGACCGCCGGCGACAAAGACCAATTCGTCTTCAGCCTGGCCGGCTACCTTGATGCGGACCGCGCCCGGACGGATGCGCGCGATGAGCGGGGTGTGCCGGGGATAGATCCCCAGTTCGCCTGCCTCGCCCGGCAACGCGACGAATTCCGCCTCGCCGGAGAAAATCAGTTCTGCGGCGGAAACCACGTCAACGTGAATTGTGAGTGCCATGTGTGTCCTATCGGGTTGAAGAACCCCGCCCGTGGGCGGGGTTAGCCCCAAACTTAATGTTAGTTAAGTTTCTTGGCTTTTTCGATTGCTTCTTCGATCGTGCCGACCATGTAGAACGCTTGCTCTGGCAGGTGATCGAGTTCGCCGGAAGCGATCATTTTGAAGCCCTTGATCGTGTCTTTCAGCGAAACGTATTTACCTGGCGAGCCGGTAAACACTTCAGCGACGTGGAACGGCTGCGACAGGAAACGCTGCATCTTACGAGCGCGCGCGACCAGCAGTTTGTCTTCCGGCGCCAATTCGTCCATACCCAGAATCGCGATGATGTCGCGCAATTCCTTGTAGCGCTGCAGCGTGCCTTGAACGGCGCGCGCGGTGTCGTAGTGCTCTTGGCCGACGACCAGCGGATCCAACTGGCGCGAGGTCGAGTCGAGCGGGTCGACCGCCGGGTAGATACCGAGCGAGGCGATGTCGCGCGACAGAACGACGGTCGAATCCAAGTGGGCGAAGGTGGTCGCCGGCGACGGGTCGGTCAAGTCATCCGCGGGGACGTAGACGGCTTGGATCGAGGTGATCGAACCGGTCTTGGTCGAGGTGATGCGCTCTTGCAGACGGCCCATTTCTTCGGCCAGGGTAGGCTGGTAACCCACCGCCGACGGCATACGGCCCAGCAGTGCGGACACTTCGGTACCGGCCAGCGTGAAGCGGTAGATGTTGTCGACGAAGAACAGCACGTCCTTGCCTTCGTCGCGGAAC
>JACMLV010000842.1 GCA_014379395.1 Burkholderiaceae bacterium | reverse complement strand
GCTGGGCAGCGGCCTGGTCGGCGGGCTGTGGGTCGGCTTCATCGGCGTCTTCCTCTACAGCGCCGCGCGCGCCGGCTACCGCCAGTTGCTGGCGCGCGAATCGCTGCGCGAGGTGCCGGTCGAACGCCTGATGCAAACGGCGCTGCTGCACGTGACGCCCGAGATGTCGCTCGCGCGCCTGGTCGACGATTGCGTGCTGCACAGCGACCAGCGCGCCTTTCCGGTGCTGCGCGACGGCCGCATGGTCGGCATGGTGAGCCTGGACGACCTGCGCCGCGTCGCGCGCGCCGACTGGCCGGCGCGCGCCGTGGCCGAGATCATGACGCCGCTCGAGGCGCTGGTGAAGGTCGCGCCGCAAGAGGACGCGCAGCGCGTCATGCAGCTGCTCGGCAAGGCCAGCGTGAACCAGATCCCGGTGCTGGAACAGGATCAGTTGCGCGGCCTGATCCGGCGCGAGGACATCGTCAAGTGGCTCGCGCTCAACCTCGACCGCAAGAGCGCCGCCAGCGCCTTCGGCGGCTGATCGGCGCCGGCCTTGCTTGCGGCGCCGGCTCGCCAAGACGGGCCCGATGGCCTTCGCCGACGCCGGCGAACCCCACAGCCAACGCCGTCAAACTCCCCGTTGAAAGGAGGCGCCGCGACCGGGGCGCCGGGGGCCGGGCGGAAATCGGCGGCGGCGCGTCGCGCGCCGGTTCGATGTTTTTTGCACGAAACAATGGATATTGCGGAATCCCGGGAAAATGTTGCTTGTTTTCATGTATTCACCCGCTGTTCAATGATACATTTCGTTCTGGTTTCGCGCACTCCGCCCTCGCTTTCCCGCCGCCGGGCAAATCAATGCGGGCCCATTTTGCCGTTGAGGAGCCAAACCGGATAGAATTTCGCCTGGACTACGATAGTTGTAAAAACTGTGACCTGTAAAAAGAAGAAAGTTCAGAACTGCACGATGCCATCGAGTTCCTCATCCGTAAGCGAGCACGATCCGCGCCACGAGCTGGACCACCTTATGGAAGAGGCCGGCGATGTCGTGTTTCGGCTCGACCGCGACGGCCAGATATTGTTCGCCAGCGGGCGCACCCAGGATCTGATCGGAGCGCAAGCCGTGCTGCCTGGCAAGGCGCTCGGCAGCCTCATCCACGAAGCCGACCACAGCGCGCTGAAAAACGCGCTGGCGGAGGCGGCGCAAACGTCGCAACCGGGCAAGGTCGAGGTGCGCTTGCGCGCGCACGGATCGGAAATCTGGTTCGAATTGCGCCTCTCCTGCTACTCCCGCCGCCCCGGCGAGCAAGAATTGTGGGTGCTGGGGCGCGACATGTCGAGCCAGCACGCCACCGAAGAGCGGCTGCGCCATATGGCGACCCACGACGCGCTCACCGAATTACCCAACCGCCTGCTGCTGTCGGACCGCATCCGCATGGTGATCGCCCAGGCGCGCCGTTCCGGCCAGGGCTTCGCGGTCGCCACCGTGGGCCTGGACGGCTTCAAAAAAGTCAACGACGGCCTGGGCCATTCGGTGGGCGACAGCGTCCTGCAAATCGCCGCCGCGCGCCTGCGCAAGGCGCTGCGCGACAGCGACACCCTGGCGCGCGTCGGCGGCGACGAATTCGTCGCCGTCCTTCCCGGCACCGTCACGGAGGCGCAGATCAAGCTCGTCACCGGGCGCCTGATCGCGACCTTGCAGGCGCCGTTCGAAGTCGACAGCCACACCATCTACGTCGGCGCCTCCGTCGGCGTGACGCTCTACCCGCAGCACGGCGAAGACGAGGTGCAGCTGGTGGCGCTGGCCGACGCGGCCCTGTCGCGCGCCAAGGAAACCGGCAAGGCCCGCTGCACCGTCTACAGCGCCGATCTGACGGGGCCGCCGGCACACGACATCTCGCTCGAGGCGGCCATGTTCGAGGCCGTGCGCGAAGGCGAGTTCCTGCTCCACTTCCAGCCCATCGTCGACGCCCGCACGCGCGAGATCAACGGCTTTGAGACCTTGATGCGCTGGAAGCACCCGACCCTGGGCATGGTGCCGCCGATGCGCTTCATCCCGATCGCCGAGGCCAACGGCTTGATCACGCTGCTCGGCGCCTGGGCCTTGAAGGCGGCCTGCGTCCAGCTCAAGCAATTCGAGGAAGTGGCCCGGAACCGCCTCTACATTTCCGTCAATATCAGCCCACGCCAATTCCGCAACGACAAATTCCTCGACATCCTCGACGACGCGATCGCGTTCTCCGGCTTGCTCGGCGAACAATTGGTCTTGGAAATCACAGAAGGCACCTTAATGATCGACCCGGTGCACGCCGAGAGCATCCTAACCAAAATGACCGAGCGCAAAGTGCGCATCGCCATCGACGACTTCGGCACCGGCTATTCCTCGCTGGCCTACCTGAAGCGCTTCCCCATCTCGGTGTTGAAAATCGACCGCGCCTTCGTCAAGGACCTGCCCGAGTCGGAGAAAGACGGCGCGATCTGCAAGACCGTGCTCGATCTGGCCAAGCACTTGGATCTGTCGGTGATCGCCGAAGGCGTCGAGACCGAGGACCAGCTGCGCTTTCTGGAAGCGCGCGGCTGCCGCAACATCCAAGGCTATCTGACCGGCAAGCCGATGCCGGCCAATGTGGCCTTGGCCGCGCTCAGGGAAAAGACTTACGTCAACCTGCTGCCGGCGGAACTGGGACCGGAGCTGCCATGAGCGCGCACGAATTGAGCGAACTTGGCAAGGCCACCCTGGCCCAGCTGTGGAGCCGCACCAACCAGCAAGGCGACATGCCCGGCTTTACCAAGTCGATCGGCGCCATCCTGGGCGCCATGCGCGGCGAGGACGAGCAGGAATTCAACATGACGCGCACCGTCTTGTCCGATCCGGTGCTGACCCAAAAGGTGCTGCGGCTGGCCAACAGCGGCATGTATTCCGCGTTCGGGCGCAGCATCAACACGGTCTCGAAGGCGGTGCTGGTGCTGGGCACCGACGCCATCGGCCACCTGGCGCTGGGCCTGAAATTGATCGAGGAGTTGACGCAGGCCTCGCCGGCGTCGATGCCGGCCCATATCGAAATGGAAAAAGCGGTGCTGGCCGGAATGGTGGCGCAGCAAGTTGCCGCCAGCGCCGCCAGCGCCGCCAGCGCCCAGGCCGAGCAGGCGGTGGTGTGCTCGATGCTGCACGCGCTGGGACGCATGATGCTCACGTTCTACATGGGCGACAGCTGGATCAAGCTGCAGCAGCATGCCGGCGTCGGCCAGGAAAGCGCCGCCGCCGTGCCGGTGCTGGGGCTCACCCTGGACCAGATCGGCAAAGCCACGGCCGAGCGCTGGGGCCTGCCGCCACACCTGATCGACGGCATGCGCAGCGTCGCGCCGCCCGAGGAGGGCCAGAGCAGCGATCCGAACGATTGGATGGCCGGCCTGTGCACCATGTCCTCGCTGTGCGCCGACGCCCTCTGGCATGACGACGCCGCCGGCGCGGCCCAAGTGCAAGAGCTGGTCGAGCGCTATGCCGGCATGATCGGCGTCGAGCTCGATGGCTTGAAGATCGCGATTGAAAACGCGCGCATGACGGCGGCCGCCGACCTGACCATCGCGCCCCTGTCCAAGCCGGCCGACCGGCGCAGCAGGGAGCAAACGAAAAAACTGCGGCGCGACGAGGGCAACCGGATTTTGATCAGCGGCCTGGCCGACATGCACGACGCGCTCAACAGCGCCAGCCCGAGCCAGATGATCTCGATGGCGCTCGAAACGCTGTACCAGGGCTTCGACTGCTCGCGCGCGATCGCGTTTGCGCGCAACAAAAAGGAAAACAAATATCAGGCCAAGATGGGCTTCGGCATCAACCTGGAAGACATCCCGGCGCCGCTCGAGTTTGGCGACGCCTACGAGCCGAACGTGTTCCATGCGTCGCTCAACAGCGACCGCGTGATCTTCATCGAAAACGCGCGCGACCCCGGCTTCGCGGCGAAACTGCCGAATTGGTGGAAAAGCGCCTTGACCGAGACGCGCAGCTTCATCATCGTGCCGCTGTCGGTCAATGCCCGCCCGACCGGCTTCATCTACTGCGACTGGGACAGCGCGCTGCCGCCGATCCAGCACGACGAGGGTGAATTCGTGCTGATCAACAAAATGCGCGAGCTGCTCGTCAAATCGGTTGAAATGCGCCAGCTGCGCGGCGTGGCGGCGAGCAGCAAGGTCGCCTAGTGTCCTGAGTTGCAAGTTCGTCGACAAATAAATCCTGGCGAAATCGACCCGAGGCAAGGAGCAAAGCCAGCAAGGCCGAGGCCTTGCGCGCATTTGCGACGCAGTATCGGGGCGATTTTCGCCGGATTTATTCGACGAATCTGCAACTCAGGACACAAGAAGGGTGCCGGGTCAGAGCGATTGCATGAAGGATCAGATTGCTAGACCCAGCAACTTGGCCAGGTAGTCGACGTTCCATCCGGCCTTCAGGCGCTTGTTGGCAATGCCAAGCTTGGTCGACTTGTCTTTTTTAAGCAAGTTGAGGGCGATTCGACGCAGAATGGCGAAATTTTGCGCCGCCTCGCCAACCCTGATCCGGCAGTCATCTTCCCGAAACGCCACGTCGAGCACCCAGTGCATGCTGTTCTCGATGCCCCAGTGGGCGCGCACGGTGTTGCCGAGCAGGGTCGCCGGCCGGCAGGCTGCTGATGTAATACCGGCGCTCGACGCTGGCCGTGCCGGTGCCGTTCCTGCCGAGGATGTCGCCCCAGAATGGCCGGTCCATTTCGCCGGCGTCGGCGGCGTCGAACCACAGCTTGACCGCTTCGACCAAGCCGGGCTGGTTGTCCTTCACGCCCAGGACGTAGTCCGCCCCGCGCTCGACGAGCTTGGCGGCGATGTCGCGTTGGCAGCCCATCGCGTCGATGGTGACGACTGCCCCCTTGACGTCGACCACGTCCAACAACTGGGGTGTCGCGGTGATTTCGTTGCTCTTGTCGGCGGTGCGGATCTGCCCCAGCGTCAAGCCGCTCGCGCTGCCCCAGGCCGACACCAGGTGAATCGCGCTGCGCACGCCGTCGTGCGAGCCGCGCATGCATTTGCCATCGATGGCGATGTGGCGCCCGTCGAGCGACGGGAACAGCGTACTCGTGGTTTGGACTGGCGAAAGGATAGGCTCTGCCACTCAATTGTGCTGATGGTCTGGGTCTCGGGTGTATTTGACGGCCTTGCGTAGCATCCGCCGAGGCCGCAGTCCTAGCCCGGCGACCACACCGGCACGTTAAAGTCGTGGCCTCTTACTCAGCGAGGGGTCGAGTCGCCAGACTTTTTATGGCATATCAAACGAAGCGCGTACCCCGCTAAAGCCAAAACAGCACTCCATGTATAACAAATTTTCATCCAAAAAAGGAGAGTCACATGGCATCTACTAACATCGCGATTGCTTGCCAGGGAGGCGGCAGCCACGCCGCATATGCCGCCGGCGCCCTGGGGGCCTTATTGCCCGCCATTGAGAAAAGGTAACTATTCAGCCTGAGCGATAGACGTAAATTGCAGTTGTAAACTTTACTGGTCTGGCCCATCATGTCGGCATGCCACCGAAACCCAAGCGCCCCGATCTTTCGCGACTGTCCCATACGGACAAGGACGACCTCATCGT
>JACMLV010000841.1 GCA_014379395.1 Burkholderiaceae bacterium | reverse complement strand
CGCTCGACTTCGGCGCAGCCGGCGGCCGAGCCGTCGTGGCGCCAGACGGCGTCGACGTCGGCGTGCGCTGCCAGCGTGCGCGCCAGCTCGTCGGCGTCGCCGGTGACGATATTGACCACGCCGCCGGGCAGGTCGGAGGTGTCGAACACCTGATACATATCGAGTGCTGACAGCGGATACGCCTGCGACGGCACCACCACCACCCGGTTGCCGAGCGCGATGGCCGGCGCGACCAGCGCGATGAAGCCGAGCAGCGGCGCCTCGTTCGGGCAGACGATGCCGATCACGCCGAGCGGCTCGTTGAGCGCGACCGTGATGCCGCGCGCGGGCGGCTGGTGCACCAGGCCGTCGTACTTGTCGGCCCACGCGGCGTAATAAAACAGGCGCTCGATGGCGGCGTGGACCTCGCGCCGCGGATCGGCGGCGCCGGTCATGGCGGCGATGCGGCCGGCGAACTCGTCGCCGCGCTGGGCCAGATTCTCGGCGATGTAGTACAGCACCTGCGCGCGGTTGTGGGCGGTGGCGCGGCTCCAGCCGGCCGCCTTGTGCGCCGCCTCGACGGCGTTGCGGATGTCCTTGCGCCCGCCCTCGCCGACATCGGCCAGGAAGGCGCCGTGCACGCTCAGGATGGCGCGGCTGTAGGCGCCGTCGGGGCGCACTTGCTGGCCGCCGATGTACATCTTGACAGTGCGGTCGATGGCGAACAAGTCGGCCGCCAGCGCAGCATGGGCCGGAATCGACACTGGTGTCTCGACGACCGGCGCGGCCGGGCGCGCATCCTCGGCCAGCGGCACCAGATATTCGAGCATGCCTTCGCGCCCGCCCTCGCGGCCGAAGCCCGATTCGCGGTAGCCGCCGAAGCCGCAGGCGGCGTCGAACTGGTTGGCGCTGTTGATCCAGACCACGCCGGCCTTGATCTGCGGCGCGACGTCGAGCGCCAGGCTGATCGACTCGCTCCACACGCAGGCGGCCAGGCCGTAGACGGTGTTGTTGGCCAGCTGCACCGCCTCGGGCGGCGTCCGGAAACTCATCGCCACCAGCACCGGCCCAAATATCTCGGCCTGCGCGACGGCGGCCGCCGTCGAGGCGCCGGTGATCAGGGTCGGCGGGAACCAGCTGCCGTCGGGCGGCAGTTCGCAGGCCGGCTGCCACACGGTGCAGCCCTCGGCGCGGGCCGAATCGACCAGCGCGGCGACGCGCTCGCGCTGCACCGGATCGACCAGCGCGCCGATGTCGCCGCACTTGTCGAGCGGCGAGCCGAGACGCAGCTTTTCCATGCGCGCGCGGACCTTGTTCAGGAAGCGCTCCTGGATCGACTCCTGCACCAGCAGGCGCGAACCGGCGCAGCAGACCTGGCCCTGATTGAACCAGATCGAATCGACCAACCCCTCGACGGCGGCGTCCAGATCGGCGTCCTCGAAGACGATGAAGGGCGATTTTCCGCCCAACTCCAGCGACAGCTTCTTGCCGCTGCCGGCGGTGACGGCGCGGATCTGGCGCCCCACTTCGGTCGAGCCGGTGAAGGCCAGCTTGTCGATGCCGGGATGCTTGACGATGGCCTCGCCGACGCGGCCGTCGCCGGTGACGATGTTGACCACGCCCGGCGGCACGCCGGCTTGCTGGCACAGTTCGGCGAACAGCAGCGCCGACAGCGAGGTGAATTCGGCCGGCTTGAAGACGACGGTGTTGCCGGCGGCGAGGGCCGGCGCGATTTTCCAGGCCAGCATCAACAGCGGGAAGTTCCACGGCACGATCTGGCCGACCACGCCGACCGGGCGATAGTCGGCGAACTCCTCGGCCTGCAACTGCGCCCAGCCGGCGTGGTGGTAGAAGTGGCGCGCCGCCAGCGGCAGGTCGATGTCGCGCGTCTCGCGGATGGTCTTGCCGTTGTCGAGCGTTTCCAGCACGGCGAACAGGCGCGCGTGCTTTTGCAGCGCGCGCGCCAGCGCGTACATGACGCGCGCGCGGCCGTGGCCGCCCAGCGCAACCCAGCCCTGCTGAGCGCGGCGTGCCGCTTCCACGGCGCGGTCGACGTCTTGCGACGTCGCCTGCGTAAGTTGCGCCAGTTCCTTGCCGTCGGCAGGATTGGTGGAGGCGAAGGTCT
>JACMLV010000840.1 GCA_014379395.1 Burkholderiaceae bacterium | reverse complement strand
GCCGGCTCCGAAGCCGGCCCAGGCGCCGCACCCGTATGTGATCGTGCCGGTGCCCGGTCTGGACTGGGACGGCAACTGGCCGGCGGTCGCGGCCGCGCTGCCGCTGCGCGGCGTGGTGCAGCAACTGGCGACGCAGGCCGAACTGATCGAATGCCAGCATGACGAGCACGGCACCGTGTTCCGCCTGCGCGTGCCGATCGAAACCTGGCGCACCCCGGCCAACGTCGAGAAACTGAGCGTCGCCCTGAGCGAGCGCTTCGGCCGCAAGGTGGCGCTGGAAACCGAACTCGGCCCGGTCTGGTACACGGCCAGCGCGGAAGCCCAGGCGCACCGCGAAGCGTGCCAGCGCCAAGCCGAGGAGACGGTCGCCAACGATCCCTTCATCCAGGCGATGCTGCGCGAGTTCGACGGCGTCATCGTGCCCGGCTCGATCACGCCGCCGCCGGCCGCGGCGCCGACGCTGCACTGAATTTATCCATCCCACCGCTCGATTAACAACGGAGAACACCATCATGATGAAAAACCAACTGGCTGGCCTGATGAAGCAGGCGCAAGCGATGCAAGACAATATGAAGAAGGCCCAGGAGCAGCTGGCGCTGGTCGAAGTCGAAGGCCAGTCGGGCGCCGGCCTGGTCAAGGTCGTGATGACCTGCAAGAACGACGTCAAGCGCGTCTCGATCGACCCGTCGCTGCTGGCCGACGACAAGGACATGCTGGAAGACCTGGTGGCGGCCGCCTTCAACGACGCCGTGCGCAAGGCCGAGGCGACCTCCGCCGAGAAGATGGGCGGCCTGACCGCCGGCATGAATCTGCCGGCCGGCTTCAAGATGCCGTTCTGATGTAATGCATGTCCAAGTCCCTTGAATTTCTGACCGAGGCGCTGCGGCGCCTGCCCGGCGTCGGCCCCAAGTCGGCGCAGCGCATCGCCTACCACTTGCTGCAGCACGACCGGGAGGGCGCGGCGATGCTGTCGCGCGCGCTGTTCCAGGCGGTCGACGCGGTGCACCACTGCGCGCTGTGCAACACCTTCACCGAGCACGAGGTCTGCGAGTTGTGCCAGGACGACGGGCGCGACCGGCAACTGCTGTGCGTGGTCGAAACCCCGGCCGACCAGCTGATGATCGAGCAGACGCTCACCTTCAAGGGCTTGTATTTTGTGTTGATGGGGCGCCTCTCGCCGCTCGACGGCATCGGCCCCAAGGACATCCACCTGGAAAAACTGCTGGCGCGCGCCAGCGATGGCGTCGTCAACGAAGTGGTGCTGGCGACCAATTTCACCAACGAGGGCGAGGCCACCGCCCACTACATCAGCGAGATGCTCAAGGCGCGCGGCTTGAAGGTGAGCCGCCTGGCGCGCGGCGTGCCGATGGGCGGCGAGCTCGAATACGTCGACGCCGGCACCATCGCGCGCGCCATGCTCGACCGTAGAAGCACTTAAAAAATACCTCATGGATAACAAGACCTCCGCCGGACCCCTGGCCGGCATCAAGGTGCTCGAACTGGGCACCCTGATCGCCGGGCCGTTTTGCGCGCGCATGTTCGCCGAGTTCGGCGCCGACGTGATCAAGATCGAAACGCCCGACGGCGGCGACCCGATCCGCCACTGGCGCGTGCTCAAGGACGGCACCTCGCTGTGGTGGTCGGTGCAGTCGCGCAACAAGAAAAGCCTGACGCTGAACCTGAAGGACGCGCGCGGGCGCGCCATCGCGCGCCAGCTGGCGCTCGAGGCCGACATCGTGATCGAGAACTACCGCCCCGGCGTGCTGGAAAAGTGGGATCTCGGCTACGAGCAGTTGAAGGCGGAAAACCCGTCCCTGATCATGGTGCGCCTGTCCGGCTTCGGCCAGACCGGGCCGATGAAGGATCTGCCCGGCTTCGGCGCGATCGGCGAATCGATGGGCGGCCTGCGCTACGTGTCTGGCCATCCGGACCGGCCGCCGCTGCGGGTCGGCGTGTCGATCGGCGACTCGGTCGCCGCGCTGCACGGCGTGATCGGCGCGATGATGGCGCTGCGCCACCGCGACGCCACCGGCGGGCGCAAAACATCGGATCAGCCGGGCGGGCAGGGCCAGATGGTCGACGTCGCGCTCTACGAGGCGGTGTTCAACATGATGGAGTCGCTGGTGCCCGAGTACGACCACGCCGGCGTGGTGCGCGAGCGCACCGGCGGCGCGCTGCCGGGCATCGTGCCGTCGAACACCTACACCACCGGCGACGGCGAGAACATCGTCATCGCCGGCAACGGCGACGCCATCTTCAAGCGCCTGATGCTGGCCATCGGCCGCATCGACATGGCGGGCGATCCACAACTGGCGCGCAACGACGGCCGCGTCGCGCGCACCGCCGAGATCGACGACGCCATCGGCGCCTGGTGCGCCGGGCGCGACATCGACAGCGCGCTGGCGGTGCTGAAGGCGGCCGACGTGCCGGCCGGGAAGATCTATTCGGTGCGCGACATGATGAGCGACCCGCAATACCTGGCGCGCGAGATGTTCGAGCAGCATTATTTCGCCGACGGCACGCCGCTCAAGCTGCCGGCCATCACGCCGAAGTTGTCGGCCACGCCGGGCCGCACCAAGTGGATGGGGCCGGAACTGGGCCAGCACAACGACGAGGTGCTCGCCGGCCTCGGCTACGACGCGGCGGCCATCGAGGCCTTGCGCCGCGACGGCGTGTTGTAATTCTTCCTGCGCTCAGGCCGGCGGCGCGCTGACGGCCTTTTCCCGCAGCATCAGCGCGACCGCCTCCTGCGGCAGCGGGTGGCCGAGGTAAAAACCCTGCACCACGTCGCAGCCGTATTGTTCGAGCAGGCGCAGCTGCGCGTCGGTCTCGACGCCCTCGGCCACCACCTCCATCTTCAAGCCATGCGCCATCGCCACGATGGCGCGCGTGATGGTGGCGTTTTCGGCGTCTTCCGGCAGGCCGCAGATGAAGCTCTGGTCGATTTTCAGGGCGCGCACGTCGAAGCGCTTCAGATAGCTCATCGACGAGTAGCCGGTGCCGAAGTCGTCGATCGACAGGTGCACGCCGACGCCGCGCAATCGCTCCAGCGTCGACATGGTGGACAGCGCGTTGTCCATCAGCGTGCCCTCGGTCAGCTCCAGTTCCAGCCAGTGCGCGTCGAGGCCGCTGTCCTCCAGCGCCGCGACGACCATCTGGCTCAGCCGCTCATCCTTGAATTGCTTGGCCGATAAATTGACCGCGATGCGGATCGGTGGCAGGCCCTGGTTTTGCCAGGCCTTGGCCTGCATGCACGCGGTGCGCAGCACCCATTCGCCGATCGGTACGATGAGGCCGGTTTCCTCGGCCAGCGGGATGAATTCGGTCGGCGAAATCACGCCGCGTTCCGGATGGCGCCAGCGGCACAGGGCTTCGACGCCGACCACGCGCCCGCTCGCCACGTTCACCTGCGGCTGGTACAGCAGGTACAGTTCGCGCTCCTTCAAGGCTTTGCGCAAGCCCACTTCGAGCTTGACGTGGCTCATGATCTCCATCGTCAGCGAGGCGTTGTACAAGCGCGCCGTGTTCTTGCCGCAGTTCTTGGCGTGGTACATCGCCGTGTCGGCGTATTTCAGCAGCGAGGTGCAGTCGTCGCCGTCCTCCGGATAGAGCGAGATGCCAATGCTGGCGCTGACGTAGTTTTCCTGGCCGTCGAGCAGGAACGGGCGGCGCATCGCCTCCTTGACCCGCTCGGCCACCGCGAGCGCGTTTTCGACCCGTTCCAGGTCCGGAATCAGGATCGTGAATTCGTCGCCGCCCAGGCGCGCCAGGTTGTTGTTGTGGTGGTGGTCGGGCGGCGCCACCATGTCGCGCGGGCGGATGGTTTCGCGCAGCCGCTCCGAGACCGCCTTGAGCAACTGGTCGCCGACGTTGTGGCCGAGCGTGTCGTTGATGCGCTTGAACGAATCGAGGTCCATGAACAGCACGGCGAATTTCTTGTTGCCGCCCTTGGAGCGCGCCAGTTCGCGCTCGAGCGTTTCGAGGAAGGCTTGCCGGTTCGGGATGCCGGTCAGGCTGTCGCAATAGGCCAGCCGGCGGATCTGCTCCTCGGCGCTCTTCCTTTCGCTGATGTCGCGCACCAGGCCGAGCACCTCGTCGGCGCCGGTGGTGACCAGGCGCGCCTCGAAGTGGCGCGTGTGGCCGGCGCGCCGCAGTTCGTAGTCGAGCGAGGCGATGTGCGAGGTGGCGCGCGCCGCCGCCATCTGCGCCAGCAGGCGCGTGGCGATGTCGTCCGGCAGCACCTCGCGCACATGCTTGCCGACGCACTGCTCGACCGGGAACACGGCGCCCGATTCGTGGCCGGCCTCGTAGTCGACGTAATAGCCGTCCTTGTCGAGCCGGAAGAAGGTGTCGGGGATGGCGGCCAGCACGGCGCGGTTCTGGGCGTCGGCGATGCGCAGGCGGGCGATGGCGTCGCTGGCGCGCAGCACGTACAGCACGCGGTGGCCGAGGATCGGCCAGTTGATCGGCTTGGAGATGAAATCGGTGGCGCCGACCTCGTAGGCCAGGGTCACCGCCTCGAGCTCGTCGCCGCCGGTGACCATGATGATCGGCACCGTGTGCCCGGTTTCATGGCGGCGGATGGCGCGGCACACCTCGAAGCCGTCCATGCCCGGCATGTCGACGTCGAGCAGGACCAGGTCGGGCGCCATGCCGCGCGCGTACTCCAGCGCCTGGATGCCGTCCTCGGCCTCGATCACGTCCAGCCCGACCTGGTTCAGCATTTCGAGCATCAGCAAGCGCATCACCGGATCGTCGTCGGCCACCAGTACGGTGCCGCGTTTTTGGACGGGAACCATTGCCATGGTTAAGTTTCCTTCTCAAGAAGCGCGCTGAGCGAATATCGAACCGCCTGGAATTCCTGCTTCATCCGGCCCAGGATGGCGGCGGCGCCCTCGGTGGTGTCGAGCCGGCCCAGCTTTTCCATGTCCTTGCACAGTTGCGCCAGCGCGTCGGCGCCGACGTTGGCGCTGCTCGATTTGAGGCTGTGCGCGGCCTTGCGGAT
>JACMLV010000839.1 GCA_014379395.1 Burkholderiaceae bacterium | reverse complement strand
GCGCACTTGCACGCCGCGGTCGGCCGCCTGCAGGACTTCGCGCGCCAGGAGCTGGCCGGTCAGATCGGCTTTCCAGATGTAGTATTGCAGGTCGAGGCTTTGCCGGGCGGCGCGGGCGGCGGCGGCGCGCGCGGCCGGGTCCTGCGGATGGAAGAAGCCGTAGCCCTGGGCGTTCTCGACGCCGGCGCGGGCCGCCTCCTCGAGCGCCTGCTGCTCGGGCGTGAGCGGCGGCGCCATGCTGACGACCATCTGGTCCGGATCGAGCACGAACGAGCAGATCGAGACGATGTCGTCCAGGCTTTCATGGGTGGTCACGGTGATCACGTGGCCGTCGTTGGCCAAGGGCGCGAGCGTGACGTAGCCGAGCAGGCCGAGCTCGCCGGCCAGGGCGGTCACCTCGCGCTGCTCCATGGGCGGCAGTTCGAGCCGGTAGCGCTGGCCGCCGTCGAGCAGCGGCGCGGGCTGGCGCTCGACCTGGAACGAGGCCGAAGGCGGCAGCGCCGACACCGGCGCGTGGTCTTGCAGCAGCGACTGCAGCACCATGCGCACGTTGGCCACCGCGTCCTGGTCGACCGGGCTGCCGAGGCGGTGCCCGTCGAGCTGCATTTTGAGGATGTCCTTGGCGCCCAGGAAGCCGTCGACGTGCTCGCCGGTGATCGCCATCTCGCCCTTGCGGATGCGGTCGAGCAGCGACTCGAGGATGTGGGTCACCTCGGTCATGTCGGTCAGGCCGAAGGTCGAGGCGCCGCCCTTGACCGAATGGGCGGTGCGAAACACCGCGTTCAAGTCCTCGGCGTCGGGCGCGGCGATGTCGATCGCCAGCAGCAGCCGCTCCATTTCGGCCAGCAGTTCCTCGGCCTCGTCGAAAAAGACCTGGAAGAACTGGCTGATGTCTATCGTCATGGTGAGACTCCGTCAAGTTCGCAGTGCATGTTTGCCCCCCCGGCCGGCATCAGCCGATCACCTTCTTGACCACCTCGATCAGGCGCTGCGGGTCGAACGGCTTGACCAGCCAGCCGTTGGCGCCGGCGGCGCGGCCCTTGGCCTTCATCTCGTCGGACGACTCGGTGGTGAGCATCAGGATCGGCACCTTCTGATAGCTGGGCAGCTCGCGCAGCAGCTTGATCAGTTCCAGGCCGTCCATGCGCGGCATGTTCTGGTCGGTCAGCACCAGGTCGACCGTCTGCAGCTTGGCCTTTTCCAGGCCGTCCATGCCATCGACCGCCTCCAGCACCAGGTAACCGGCGGCCTTCAGGCTGAACGCCACCATCTGCCGCAACGAGCTTGAATCATCCACTGCCAGAATTGTCTTCGCCATTATTGCTCCACTGTATTAATTGCGGGCACATTGCCCATGCTTTGCCTGATTTTCGGCGCCATCGACTGCTAGAACAGCTCGATGTCGCCACTTTCCAAATGCTGCTGACTGACCGCCTTGCGCAAGGTGCTGCGCAACTCCAGGCTCTGGATCGCCAACGCCATGCTGACCTTGCCGAGCAGCTCGACGATCTCCTCGTTGCCGCTGTCGGGCAGCATCTCGGCGCCGTGCGAACCGAGCGTGCTCAGGAACTCGCGCAGGCCGGTCACCCGCTTCAGGGTGCGGTCGAGCAGCTGGTTGGTCATGTCCTGGAACTGCATGCTGGTGACGGCCGCGTTGACGTAGCCGTGCACCTCGTCGGCCAGGGCGGCCAGCTTGGCGCGCGCCTCCGGAGTCGGATCGCCGCCGGCCAGCAGCAGCTCGATGGTGGCCTGCTGGCCGCTGACGGCCGCGTGCATGGCCATGAAATTGACGGACAACTTGTCGATCGCCTCCTCGAGCAGCAGGCGCGTCTGGATCAGGTCGGTCTCGACCTCGGTCAGATGCTTGCGGCCGTGCTCGGACACCCCGGACAGCAGGCGTTTCATGTGGGAGCCCAGGATTTTTTTTCTCGTCATAAATAGTCTCGTGTAAGCCGATCGGCGGCTATTTGCGCGGCGCCGGCGCCGGCGGCGCGG
>JACMLV010000838.1 GCA_014379395.1 Burkholderiaceae bacterium | reverse complement strand
CGCCGCCGGCCCGCGCGGCGTACAGCTCGCCATGCGCGCCGAGGATGCCGAGGTAGCCCCGCTGGCCGAAGCTCATGTCGTCGTAGAAGCTGGTCAAGTAGCTCGGCCGCACGGCCAGCACCACCACGCCATCGAAGGAGCCGTCCGCCGCGTCGAGCCGGCGCGTGAAGCGGATCACCAGCTGCCCGCTGGCGCGGCCCATGGTTTGCGCGCCGATGCGCAGGCCGCGGGTCGGGTCGGCGCGATGCGAGCGAAAATATTCCTCGCCGGCGAGATTGGGAAGGCGCGCCGCGCCGTGGTTGCTGCGCGCGACGTTGCCGTCGCGGTCCAGAATGCCGACGAACACCACCCAATCGCGCAGCAGGACGCTGTTTTGCGCCACCTGGCCCAGATCGCCGATCGTTTCGCCGTGTTCGCGCCGAAACTGCAGCGACTGGCTCACCTCGTCCACATGCGAGATCGACAGGGACAAGCCCTTGCCGACCGCGCGCGACAAGGCCGCCGCCTGGCTTAGCGCGTTTCGTTCGACGAAATCCTTGTCCGTGTTCAATTTGCTGACAACCACCGTCCAGAGCAGCAGCGCCACCCCCAGGCAGATCAGCGGCCACGCCAGGATTGGCAGGAGATGCGCGCGCAGGAAGCGGAGCTTGGAGGGGAGGTTGAAGCGGAACCTGTCGAGTGCGCGGGAGAGTCGTTGCGAGATGCGGGAACTGGCCATTGAAACCTAGCGAACATTGAAACCTGGTGAAAATGTTTGCGAACCATGAAATTTGAGGCCGGGGTTCGGCTTAAAGTTCCGCCGCGCCCGCATGGCGGGGCGGCGCGCCGAGAAATTGCCTTGCCAATTCGCAGCGATTGTTGTTATAGTCGTTCAAACCCTTACGGAAGCTCAGATGCGCCACGTTGTTTTGTTTACCAGCTATTTTTATTTTAGCCATTCCAGCCCCGAGGCGGTGGAGTAGCGGCAGGTTCACGTAGCAGCAACAGCGAGATCCCAGCAAATCCTAAGAAACCGCCAGCGATGGCGGTTTTTTTTTAGCCGAACGATTGACATCATTTAGATCATTTTTGAAAACGGAGAACAGCATGCCCCGCACCGACGACTTACGCATCCGCGAAATGAAGGAATTGACGCCGCCATCGCATCTGATCCGCGAGTACGCCTGCACGCCCAAGGCCGAGCAGACCGCGGCCGATTCGCGCGTCGCGCTGCACCGCATCCTGCACGGCCAGGACGACCGCCTGATGGTCGTCATCGGCCCCTGCTCGATCCACGACACCAAGGCCGCGATGGAATACGCGCAGCGCCTGGTCAAGGAACGCGCGCGCTTCGCCGGCGAGCTCGAGATCGTCATGCGGGTCTACTTCGAGAAGCCGCGCACCACCGTCGGCTGGAAGGGCCTGATCAACGATCCGTACATGGACAACAGCTTCCGCATCAACGACGGCCTGCGCATGGCGCGCGAGCTGCTGCGCGACATCAACGAGATGGGCCTGCCGTGCGGCACCGAGTTCCTCGACGTGATCAGCCCGCAGTACGTGGCCGACCTGATCAGCTGGGGCGCGATCGGCGCCCGCACCACCGAATCGCAGGTGCACCGCGAGCTGGCCTCGGGCCTGTCGTGCCCGGTCGGCTTCAAGAACGGCACCGACGGCAACGTCAAGATCGCCGTCGAGGCGATCAAGGCCGCCTCGCAGCCGCACCACTTCCTGTCGGTCACCAAGGGCGGCCACTCGGCCATCGTGTCGACCAACGGCAACGAGGACTGCCACGTCATCCTGCGCGGCGGCAAGGCGCCCAACTACGACGCCGCCAGCGTCGACGCGGCCTGCGTCGAGATCGCGGTGCAGGGCCTGGCCTCGCGCCTGATGATCGACGCCTCGCACGCGAACAGCTCGAAAAAGCCGGAGAACCAGGTGCCGGTGTGCGCCGACATCGGCAGCCAGGTCGCCGCCGGCGACGAGCGCATCATCGGCGTGATGATCGAATCGCACCTGGTGGCCGGGCGCCAGGATCTGGTGCCGGGCAAGGAGCTGACCTACGGCCAGTCCGTCACCGACGGCTGCATCGACTGGGACACCAGCGTCGGCGTGCTCGAAGTGCTGGCCAACTCGGTCAAGCAGCGCCGCTTGAACCAGAAGGACGAGGGCTGACCGGTTTCCGACCGCGGTTCATCGAAGTGAGGAACGCAGCCCGGTTTGGCTGCGTTTTTTTTCGCCCTTGATTCGAACCGGAATCCGACATCGGCGCCGGGCGGATGGATGGACGCCGCGCGCCCAGGTCGTCGCGCCGGATTCCGGCAGTACGGTTCTCAGCGGAAATGGCGCCAAGGCGGGCAATATGCGCTATCGTTAGCGTTTTTTGGGGCCGCGGCCGCTGGCCGGCCCCGGCGCGCAATTCGGACAGGAAGGATAGAGCATCATGAAAGTACTCTGGAGCAAGCGCTGGCTGCTGGCGGGCATGAGCGCGCTGCTGCCGCTGCTGGCCGCGGCCCAGTCCCAGGCGCCGACGGGGGCGCCGGCCGGCGTGAAGGTCTTGCGCACCATCTTCCCGGCCGCCGAATCGGGCTTCGACCCGGCCACCGCGCGCGACCTGTACTCGGGCCAGGTGACCCAGGCCATTTTCGAGACGCTCTACACCTACGATTATCTGGCGCGCCCGGCCAAGCTGGTGCCGAACGCCGCCGTTGCGCTGCCCGAGGTGTCCGCCGACGGCAAGACCTACACCATCGGCCTCAAGAAAGGCATCCTGTTCACGCCCGACCCGGTCTTCAAGGGCCGGCCGCGCGAGCTGACCATGCAGGACTTCGTCTATTCGTGGAAGCGCCTGCTCGACCCGAAACTGGCCTCGCCGCACAGCTGGCTGTTCGAGCACAAGGTGGTCGGCTTCGACGAATTGGCCGCGCAGGCGAAAAAGAGCGGCAAGTTCGACTACGACGCCAAGGTGCCCGGCTTCGAGGTGCTCGACCCGTACACGCTGCGCATCCGGCTGACCCAGACCGATTTCAACCTCGGCATGATCCTGGCCCACGGGCCGACCGCGGCGCTGGCGCCCGAAGTGGTGCGCGCCTACGGCGATGTCAAGGGCGAGGTGGCCTCCAATCCGGTCGGCACCGGCTATTACAAGCTCGGGCAGTGGGTGCGCGGCAGCCGCATCGTGCTCGACGAAAACACCGGCCACCGCCCCGAGGTGTGGCGCTTCCAGGCCGGCGCGGACGGCGACGCCGACGAGCAGCGCATCGTGCGCCAGATGCAGGGCAAGAAGATTCCGCAGGTCGGCCGCGTCGAGATCAGCGTGCTGACCGAGGACCAGTCGCGCTGGCTGTCCTTCCAGAGCGGCGCGGTCGACCTGTACGACCTGTCGGGGGCGCTGGCGCCCAAGGCCATGGCCGGCGGCAAGCTGCGCCCGGAGCTGGCCGCCAAGGGCATCCAGCTGTCGCGCCAGGTCGATCCGGAGATCGCCTATTACTACTGGAATATGGTGGACCCGGTGGTGGGTGGCTTTTCGAAGGAGAAGATCGCCCTGCGGCGGGCCAACCCGAAGGCGCACGACATCGACGAGGAGATCCGCGTCGCGCTCAACGGCCAGGCCGAGCGGCTGCAGTATCCGATTCCGCCCGGCGTGGTGGGGCACGATCCGAACTACCGCAGCTCGCGCCAGCACGATCCGGCGCTGGCCAACAAGCTGCTCGACAAGTTCGGCTACAAGAAGGGGCCGGACGGCTGGCGCACCCTGCCCGACGGCAAGCCGCTGGTGCTGCACTACACCTCCGGCACCAGCGCCGGCGGCCTGGTCGGGGCCGAGCTGTGGCGCAAGACCTACAAATCGCTCGGCATCCAGATGGTCAACGACCGCCTCATCTTCGCCGACATGCTGAAGCTGGAAAAGGCCTGCAAGCTGCAAAGCCGCGCCTCGCCGTGGATCGCCGACTATCCGGACGGCGACAACTTCATGCAATTGTTCTACGGCCCGAACACGCACCAGAACAACAACGGCTGCTACCAGGACCCGCAATACGACCAGTGGTACGCGGCCAGCCAGAAGATGCCGCCCGGATCCGAGCGCGACCTGCTGTACCACAAGATGGCGCGCCAGCTCGAAGTCAACGCCCCGGTCCTGATGGCCTACGCGCGCTACCGCAACATGATGGCGCAGCCGAGCGTGCTCGGTTTCAAGAAGCATCCGATCCTGACCCAGGAGTGGGCCTACATCGACATCGACCGCGCCAAGTAGCCGTTCAAGGGAAAAGACATGCTCGCTTATATCGTGCGCCGCCTGTGGCAGATGCTGCCGACCATGCTCGGCGTGGTGCTGCTGGTGTTCATCCTGTTCAACTGGGTCGGCGGCGATCCGGCCTACGTCCTGGCCGGCAAGATGTCGAACCCGGAGGCGATCGAGAACATCCGCCGCCAGCTCGGCGTCGACCAGCCCTACAGCGTCCAGCTGTGGATCTTCATCAAGCAGATCGCCACCTTCGATTTCGGCCAGAGCTGGAACACCGGCGAGGCCGTCTCGCAGATCATCGGCACCCGGCTCGGGCCGTCGCTCACGGTGCTCATTCCGCTGACGCTGCTGGAAACCTTCTTCGGCGTGGCGCTGGCGCTGGCGGTCGCCTTCGTGCGCGGCTCGCTGACCGACCGCGCCGTGATGGTCGCCTGCACCGTCGGCATGTCGATCAGCATCCTGGTCTACATCATCGTGTTCCAGTACGTGCTCGGCTACCAGTTCGGCCTGTTCCCGGTGCAGGGCTGGGGCGACTCGCTGGGCCAGAACCTGCTGCGCTACGCGCCGCTGCCGATCCTGATCGGGCTGGCCGTCTCGATCGCGCCGACGCTGCGCCTGTACCGCAGCTTCGTGCTCGACGAGGCCAACCAGGACTACGTGCGCACCGCGCGCGCCAAGGGCCTCTCCGAGCGCCGCGTGATGTGGGTGCACGTGCTGCGCAACGCCGCCATCCCGATCATCACCCACGTCATGTCGAACCTGCCGGCGCTGCTGATCGGCGCCTTCCTGCTCGAACGTTTCTTCGGCATCCCCGGCATCGGGCGCGAGGTGATCCTGGCGGTCGAGCGCAGCGATTTCCCCGTGATTAAAGCGATCACCGTCTACGTCGCCGCCGCCACCATGCTCTTCAACCTGCTCGCCGACCTGATGTACCGGGCCGTCGATCCGCGCGTCCAACTGAAGTGACAAGAACAGTTATGCCAGACACCCTCAGCCTCCACCCCGGCCAGAGCCAAGGCCGGCAAACCTCGCCCGGCCTGTGGCAGCTGGCCTGGCGCCGCCTGCGCGCCGACCGCGTCGCGATGGCGTCGCTGGCGATCGTCGGCGCCTTCTTCCTGATGCTGGCGCTGTCGTTCTCCGGCCTGATCGCCGCCGACTGGGAGGACGAAGTCGGCGTCAGCTACGCGCCGCCGAGCTTCATCGGCGCCGACGCGGACAGCACGGCCGCGCCGTCCGCCGCCCCGGCCGCCGCCCAGCAAGGCGGGCCGCTCGACATGCACGGCGTCGCCGATCCGCTGGCCGACGACATCG
>JACMLV010000837.1 GCA_014379395.1 Burkholderiaceae bacterium | reverse complement strand
CGCCGCCGCCGTGCTGGTCAAGACGCTCGCCAGCGCGCTGCTGTTCTCGCCGGAAAACGCGCTGATCTGGATCACGCCGGGCGCGCGCAGCGGCTTCGCGATCGGCCTGGTCATGCTCGGCGGGCTGGCCTTCGCGCCGGCCGGCGTGCAGCGGCGCCTGGCCGCCGTCAGCCTGCTGCTTGGCCTGTCCATCATCAACACCACCCCGCTCAACCCGTATTTCCTGTCCACCCTGCAAGCCTGGGTGCCGGGAAAATTCCTCAACTTCAACGGCGCGGCGCAGTTCCTGTCCCTGTTGTGGCCCTACTTCGCGCTGTGGTTCCTGTGGCTGCCGTCACACAAGCTGAACCGGCCCGAGGAGGCTGAAACGCCCTGACAAGGTATCATTACGCCTCCCCCGACAACGAGCACACCATGAGCGACGATCTCTACTTCAAACGGCACGTCTTTTTCTGCATGAACCAGCGCGAGGACGGCCAGCCGTGCTGCGGCAAATACGACGCCCTGGCGGCCCAGAAACACGCCAAGCGCCGCGTCAAGGAGCTCGACATGAACGGCGCGGGCAAGATCCGCATCAACCAGGCCGGCTGCCTCGACCGCTGCGCCGAGGGGCCGGTGCTGGTGGTCTATCCGGAGGGCGTCTGGTACACCTACGTCGACACCAGCGACATCGACGAGATCGTCGATTCGCACCTGATTGGCGGCAAAGTCGTCGACCGCTTGAAAATTTAACCCGGCAAGAGCTTCAACACGATGAACAACAAATCCGAAAAATTCACCCTGCCCGGCCACGCCGGCCTGATGGAGGGCCTGCTCGACCTGCCCAAGGAGGCCCCGCGCGGCATCGCGCTGGTGGCGCACCCGCATCCGCTGTTCGGCGGCACGATGGACAACAAGGTCGCGCAGACCCTGGCGCGCACCTTCGTCGCGCTCGGCTACGCCGCCGCCCGCATCAACTTCCGCGGCGTGGGCGCCTCGGAGGGCGTGCACGACCACGGGCACGGCGAGGCCGACGACATGATGCTGCTGCTCGAGCACATGCGGGCGCGCTACCCCGGCCTGCCGCTGGCGCTGTCGGGCTTCTCCTTCGGCACCTTCGTCCAATCGCAGCTGCAACAGCGCCTGATCGCCGCCGGCACCCCGGCCGAGCGCCTGGTCCTGGTCGGCAGCGCGGCCGGCAAATGGGCGATGCCCGAGATTCCGGCCAACACCATCCTGATCCACGGCGAGCTCGACGAAACCATCCCGCTGCGGGACGTGTTCGACTGGCTGCGCCCGCAGGACATCCCGGTGATCGTGATCCCGGGCGCCGACCACTTCTTCCACCGCAAACTGCAGCACATCAAAAGCCTGATCATCCAACTGTGGCACGCGGACAAGGCCTAGCGGACGCTAGGAACTGACGTAGCCGGCTATAATCCCACGCATTCTTTTTTTCGAAGTCCGGCGCCCGTCCGCGCGGCGCCGGACTTGCGCTCTCACCACCTTTTCGCTCTGACCTCCCATGAAAAAACTTTTTGCGGCATTGGCCGCCAGCGTCTGTTTCCTATCCACCGCCGTGGCGCAAAGCGTGCCGGCGCCGACCATCGCCGCCCGTTCCTGGATCCTGCTCGACGCCTCGAGCGGCCAGGTGATCGCCGCGCAGGACCCGACCATGCGCGTCGAGCCGGCCTCGCTGACCAAGATCATGACGGCCTACCTGACGTTCGCCGCCATCAAGGATAAAAAACTCGACATCAACCAGATGGTCAACGTCTCGCACCGGGCCTGGAAGGTCGACGCGAGCAGCTCGAAGATGTTCATCGACCCGGCCACGCCGGTCAAGGTCAACGACTTGCTGTACGGCTTGATGGTGCAGTCGGGCAACGACGCCGCCGTCGCGCTGGCCGAGGCGGTGGCCGGCGACGAGGGCACCTTCGTGACCCTGATGAACCGCGAGGCGGCGCGCATGGGCCTGAAGGCGACCCGCTTCGCCAACCCGCACGGCCTGCCCAGCCCGGAGAACTATTCGACCGCGCAAGACCTGTCGGTGCTGGCCGCGCGCGTGATCGCCGACTATCCCGAGTTCTACAAGATCGACTCGGTGAAAAGCTTCACCTACAACAAGATCACCCAGCCCAACCGCAACCGCCTGCTGTGGCTCGACCCGACCGTCGACGGCATGAAGACCGGCCACACCGAAGCGGCCGGCTATTGCATGATCGCCTCGGCGCGCCGTCCGGGCGGGGCCGGCGAGCGGCGCCTGATCTCGGTGGTGCTGGGCACCTCGTCGGACCAGGCCCGCACCCAGGAAAGCCAGAAGCTGCTCAACTGGGGCTTCCAGAACTTCGACACCGTCAAGCTCTACACCAAGGGCCAGGCGATCGCCACGCCGGAAATCTGGAAGGGCTCGAAGAGCTCGGTCAAGATCGGCTTCACGCGCGACGTCACCGTCACCGTGCCCAAGGGCGTGGCCGGCAAGATGAAGCCGGTGCTCGAGCGCAAGGACCCGCTGGTCGCGCCGCTGGCCGAGAACAGCCACGTCGGCAGCTTGAAGATGATGGTCGACGGCAAGGCGCTGCTGGAATTGCCCGTCGTCGCGCTCGAGACCATCAACCAGGCCACGATCTTCGGACGCGCCTGGGATTCGATGCGCCTGATGCTGAAATAAGACGTTCGTTATTGCCAGTCAAAAAATCGGGCGATACGTTCGTTGCAAATGGGCATCTGTTGTAAGGTTGTCGCGTTGCGCGTGTCGTCCGATTCATCACTTCTGTCGAAGGAGCTGTCCATGATCACCTCACGACGTTGGAACCTCTCCCTGGCGGCCCTGCTGACGGCCGCCCTGCTGGGCGCCTGCGGCGGCGGCGACGACAGCAACGGCGGGACGGGCGCGGCCAATCTGCCGGCGCAGGAAGCGAACGCGCCGGCGGCGACCGGCGCGGTCGGGCTCGACGGCCTGAACTGGATCAACTTCCGCCGCGCCCAGGCCGGCGTGCCGCAACTGCAGCGCAACGGCCTGATCGACGCCGCCGCGCTCAATCATTCGAACTACCTCAGAATCAACGATTTCCCGTATCTGACGCACGGCGAAACCCCCGGCAACCCCGGCTTCACCGGGGTCGACGTGCCCGACCGGCTGAACGCGGCCGGCTATCGTTTCGCCCCGGCCTCCTACATCTACGGCGAAGTGATCGCCGCCTCCGGCGACAGCACCGGCGCTTCGCTGGCCGAGCAATTGATGGCGGCGATCTATCACCGCTTCCTGATGCTCGAACCGATGTTCAAGGAAATCGGCGCGGACGCGGCCACCGACGGCTCCGGCTACACCTACTTCACCGCCGACTTCGCCGCCAACAACGGCTACGGCCCCGGCCTCGGGCACGGCAAGCTCGCCGGCTATCCGTTCGACGGCCAGAGCAACGTGCCGGTCAATTTCTTCAGCGACCAGGAAGTGCCCGACCCGGTGCCGAACCAGAACGAGGTCGGCTATCCGGTCAGCGTGCACGGCGACCTGGCCGGCAGCTTGCAGGTGCAGGCGTTCACGCTGCGCCCGCGCGGCGGCGCCAACCTCGCGGTGCGGCTGCTGAGCGCGCCGGACGACCCGGATACGCCGCGCTCGGCGGCGGCCATCGTGCCGCTGGCCGTGCTCGCCCCCAACACCACCTATGACGCCAGCTTCAGCGGCACGGTCGATGGCGTCGGCGTCACGCGCAACTGGTCGTTCACCACCCGCTAGTGTATGGCTTCCAGTCCTCTTTGTCTTGGCGCAGGAAGTACTGGCCGCCGCCCTCGAGCATGACGCCGTTCTCGCTTTCGGCGACGAACGCCGTTTTCGGCAGATCGGCCAGATAGCTGT
>JACMLV010000836.1 GCA_014379395.1 Burkholderiaceae bacterium | reverse complement strand
GTGGAGGAGAATCCCGACCCGGCCGCCGCCGGCGAGCCGCTCGAGGCCTATCCGGCGCTGGCGTCCTGCATCCAGCGCCACGCGCCGAGCGCCGAGGTGGTCGGCGCCGACGGCACCCATACCCTGTGGCTGCCGATCTGGATCGGCGACAGCGTCAGCAGTTGCCTGGAAATCGTCCGCCCGGCCCCGTTCGACGGCGCCGTCTTGCAAGTGATCGCCGGCGTCGTCAGCGTCTACCGCAACTTCCAGAACCTGCTCGATTACAGCGAGCGCGACTCGCTGACCGGCCTGCTCAACCGCAAGACCTTCGACGACCAGCTGGCCAAGATGCTGCAAGTGAGCAGCGACTACGAGGCGATGCGCGCGCCGGTGATCGAGGAGCGGCGCCACCACACCGAAACCGAGAAGCAATGGCTGGCCGTGATCGACGTCGACCACTTCAAGCTCGTCAACGACAAATTCGGCCACCTGTACGGCGACGAGGTGCTGATCCTGATCGCCAACCTGCTGCAATCGTCGTTCCGTTCCCAGGATCGCGTGTTCCGCTTCGGCGGCGAGGAATTCGTCGTGCTGCTGCGCTCGACGACCCTGGCCAACGCCTACAAGATCATCGAGCGCTTCCGCACCAATGTCGAAGGACACGACTTCCCGCAGGTGGGGCGCGTCACCGTCAGCGTCGGCTTCGTCAGCATCAGCGCGCTCGAAGCGCCCGTCATCATCCTCGGCCGCGCCGACCAGGCCCTGTATTACGCCAAGAGCCACGGCCGCAACATGGCCTGCCATTACGACGAACTGGTCAGCGGCGGCCTGCTGCACACCATCGAGTCGAACGACACCGCCGAATTTTTCTAAGGCGAAGCTCTCCGGCTCAGGCCAGCGACAGGAAACGCATCGGATCGACATTCCAGCGCGCCGGCAATTCGTGGCCGACGATCTTGTCGCCGCCGCCAAAGCCCAGGCCGCGCGACAAGTCCAGCGTCTCGGGCCGGATATAGACCTGGTTGCGGCTGTCGAAAAACACGTTCACCTTGGGCGCGAGCAAATTGGTCGGGTGCGGCTCGATCACCACGCCGAGCCGGCGCGATTCGAGCATCACCAGGGTGCCGACCGGGTAGATGCCGACGCAGCGCATGAATTCCTGGGTCAATTGCGGATGGAAGTGGAACTTGCTCCACTCATAGAGCTGGCGCAGCGCCGCCGCCGCCGGCAAACCCTTGTGATAGACGCGGTCGGCCGTGATGGCGCTGTAGACGTCGACGATGGCCGCCATCTGCGCCAGTTCGCTGATCTGCGCGCCGACCAGCCGGTCGGGATAGCCGCTGCCGTCGCAGCGCTCATGGTAGTGGCGCGCGATATCGAGCGGAATCGGACCGACCTTGGGCGACTTCAGCAACATCGCGTGGCTGTCGCCCGAATGGCGCTTGACGAGGGCGAACTCGGCCTCGGTGAGCGCGCCCGGCTTGTTGAGCAGCTTGTCGGGCACCAGCGCCTTGCCGATGTCATGCAGCAAAGCGCCCAGCCCGGCCTGATGGATCACCTCCGGCGCCATCGCGCGCGCGCGGCAAAACGCCACCAGCAGGCTGCACACGCTCACCGAATGGAGAAACAGATAGTCCTCGTTGGCCTTGATGCGCTGCAAACCGACCAGCGCGCCCGCGTTGCGCAAAATCGAATCGGTGATGCCGCGCACGGTGTTGTCGAGCCGCTCCAGTTCGAGCTCCTTGCCGAGCCGCGCCCCGGCCATCACGCCGCGCACCAAGGCTCCGGCTTGCGTGCGGATCTGCTGCGCGCGCGCCATCTCCGCCCCCAGCGAGATCGGCGCCACCGCCTCGATCGCGGGCGCGCAGACCAGCGCCACCAGCTCGCGCTCGG
>JACMLV010000835.1 GCA_014379395.1 Burkholderiaceae bacterium | reverse complement strand
CTTGACGATGTAGTTGCCGATGTCGCGCACGCGCTCGTCGCCCAGTTGCGAGTCGCGCAGGCGCGACACGGCGTCGTACTCGTACAGGCCCTGCTGGGCCTTGGTGGTCGACTTGATGTGCCACTGCATCAGCGGCATGTCCAGCGCCGCCGCCACCTCCTCGGCCAGCATGGTCTTGCCGGTGCCCGGCTCGCCCTTGATGAGCAGCGGACGCTGCAGCGTGAGGGCGGCGTTCACCGCCAGCTTCAGGTCGGCCGTCGCGACGTAGTTGCTGGAACCCTGGAAGCGCGGAGTGGCTTGATGTACTTGCATGAGCGGACCGATCGACATGAAATAATCCGAAAGTATATGTCAATCCGCTCCGGCCCGCGGCCGCCGCGCCGGCGCCGCGGCCGCGCGAATCGATGGTTTGGCGCGCCGATACTGGAGTAGAATAAAGTTGAGTAAACGAATCAAGTAAGTGAATCAAGTAAGTGAATCAAGTAAGTGGATCAACAATCGGGCCGCTGTTTCCGACAACTCTTGATGACTGGCGCCACCATGAAAACACTGTATCGATTGCTGCTGCTGGCCGCCTGGGCCGGCGCCGCGGCGGCCGCCCCGGCCAAGGTTGAAACCTGCGTCGGCTGCCACGGCATCCCCGGCTACAAGGCGGTTTTCCCGGAGGTGTTCCAGGTGCCGATGCTGGGCGGCCAGTCGGCCCAATACATCGAAAGCGCGTTGAAGGCCTATCGCAAGGGCGACCGCAAGCATCCGAGCATGCGCGGCGTGGCGGCCGGCCTGACGGACCAGGATATCGCCGCGCTCGCCGCCTATTACGCCCAGCAGGGCGCGCAGCCAAAATAAGGGGAGTCAATCATGAAAAAGCTGCTGCCGATTCTGATTTGCGGCGCCCTGTCGGGCGGCGCGGCCGCCGCCGGCGATGTCGAGGCCGGCAAGGCGCTGGCGCAAAAATACAGTTGCGCGGCCTGCCACGGCAAGGACTACGCCTCGCCGGTCGATCCGAGCTATCCGATCCTGGCCGGCCAGCACCGCGACTACCTCGAGCACGCGCTGGTGGCCTACAAGCGCGGCAACGGCCCGAACGGGCGCAACAATCCGATCATGAACGGCCAGGTGCAGCCGCTCAGCGAGCAGGACATCAAGGACCTGGCGGCCTATCTGCACAGCCTGCCGACCAGGCTGGTGCTGCGCCGCTAAACCTTCCCCATGCTGGGCCGGCGTTTAACGATTAGCGCCGGCGCACGCATTCGACGTAGGCGGCGCCGTCCGGCGGCAGGCCGGAGCGCTGCGAATTCCAGATCATCTGACCCAGGCATTCCATGATTTGATGATGGGCCGCGTGCTCGGAATCGAGCCGCTGCGTCAGGCTGTGGCAGGCGGCGCGGATGCCGACCGGCTGGTCGATCGAGATCTGCTCGGCGATCGACAGGTGCATCGACAGGTGCAGGAAGGGATTGGCCTGGCCGCCTTCGACCGAGTAGTCGCGCGTGAGCGCCGTTTCGACGTCGCGCAGCGCGTCTTCGTATTCGGGGTGCTGGACGATCCAGTCGAGCGCGATGGCTTCGAGCGGGCTGAGGATTTCCTTGGCGCCGTGTTTGCGGTAGACCTCGCAAAAAAAGCGCCGGACGTCGTCGGAGGAGGGAGTAAACATCGGGATGCCGGACAAGTGTGGAAGCAAGCCGCATTGTACCCGCGCCGGCGGGTTTTCTTTTCGCTACTCTTTTTCCGGCGCCAGCGTGGCGGTGGCCGGCGCCGGCGCCACGTCGTTGCTGCGCGCGTGGCGCAGATAGCGCGGCGCGTGGCGCGGCGACTGGCCGCCGCCGGGCACGTTCAAAAAGCGCGACAGTTCCTGCAGCGCGCGCTGATACACGTCGCGCTTGAACTCGATCACCACGTCGAGCGGCACCCAGTACTCGTGCCAGCGCCAGGCGTCGAACTCGGGATGGTCGGTCAGGCGCAGGTTGACGTCGTTGTCGCGCGCGCACATGCGCAGCAAAAACCAGATCTGTTTTTGGCCGCGGTAATGGCCGCGGATTTCGCGTTTGATGAAATGGTCCGGCACCTCGTAGCGCAACCAGTCGCGCGTGCGGCCGACGATCTTGACATGCTCCTGCCGTAAGCCGATCTCCTCTTCCAGTTCGCGAAACATCGCCTGTTCCGGCGTCTCGCCGAATTTGATACCTCCTTGCGGAAATTGCCATGAGTGCTCGCGCACCCGCTTGCCCCACCACACCTCGTTCTGGGCGTTCAGCAGGATGATGCCGACGTTGGGCCGAAACCCCTCACGATCGAGCATAATGCACCTCAAACTTTCTGCGGCGGCGCGTTCCTCTTATCTTTTTGCACACAATTGTGCCGACCGGCGCCGTCTTCGGGATACGAAAACGGCCCCAACGTCAGCAATTGAACGCATTTGTACAAAGTATGAACGCATCAGCCAGCTAATCCTTTAAAATTAGGTTGATTATAACCCTCTCTTTTTAAAAAGAATTCACCGTTATGCGCGCCTCCCGATTTTTTATTTCAACGCTCAAAGAAGCGCCCTCCGACGCCGAAATCGTCAGCCACCAGTTGATGATGCGCGCCGGCATGATCAAGCGCCTCGGCTCGGGCATCTACACCTACATGCCGATGGGATTGCGGGTCATCCGCAAGGTCGAGGCCATCGTGCGCGAGGAGATGAACGGCGCCGGCGCGATCGAGTTGCTGATGCCGCTGGTCCAGCCCGCCGAGCTGTGGCAGGAAACCGGCCGCTGGGACAAGATGGGCCCGGAACTGATGCGCGTGAAGGACCGCCACGGGCGCGAATTCGCGATCCAGCCGACCTCGGAGGAGGTGATCACCGACGTGGTGCGCGGCGAGATCAAATCGTACCGCCAGCTGCCGCTCAACTTCTACCACATCCAGACCAAGTTCCGCGACGAGCGCCGGCCGCGCTTCGGCCTGATGCGCGGGCGCGAATTCACCATGAAGGACGCCTATTCCTTCGACCGCGACGTGGCCGCGATGCAGGCCTCGTACCAGATCATGTTCGACGCCTATGTGCGCATCTTCACCCGCTTCGGCCTGAAGTTCCGCGCGGTGGCGGCCGACAACGGCGCCATCGGCGGCTCCGGCTCGCATGAGTTCCACGTCATCGCCAGCACCGGCGAGGACGCGCTGGTGTACTGCCCGAGCTCGGACTACGCTGCCAATATGGAAGCGGCCGAGGCGCTGCCAGCGTCAAACGCGCGCGCCGTGCCGACGCAGGCGATGATCAAGACGTCCACGCCAGGCACGGTCAAGTGCGAGCAGGTTGCAACCCTGCTTGGACTGACGCTGGAGCAGACCGTGAAAACCATCGCGTTGACGGTCGAAAAAGAAACCGACGGCAAGCTCACCAAGGAAAATTGGATGCTGCTCCTGCGCGGCGACCATGAACTCAACGAGGTCAAGCTGGCCAAGGTTTCCGGCCTGGCCGGCTACCGCTTCGCCAATGACGTTGAAATCGCCGCCTG
>JACMLV010000834.1 GCA_014379395.1 Burkholderiaceae bacterium | reverse complement strand
GGCACCGTCACCGGGAGGTCGGCATCGAGCACGTGGTCCTCGCGGACGTAGGCGTGGGCGAGGACGTAGTCGCCGAGTTCCTGGCTGTTCCTCAGCCCGGCGCAATGCCCGAGCATGATCCAGGCATGCGGTCTGAGCTCCGAGATGTGGTCGGTGATCGTCTTGGCGTTGGACGGGCCGACGCCGATGTTCACCATGGTGATGCCGCCATGGCCGGGGTGGATCAGGTGGTAGGCCGGCATCTGCGGCAGCCGCGGCGGCGCCGCGCCCAGCTCGTCGCCCGTCAGCGCGGCATGGCCGACCCGGCGCGTGACGACGTTGCCCGGCTCGACGAAGGCGATGTATTGGTCCTGCTCGCCGGGCGCGTGCGGGTCGGGCCGGCGCTGCATGATCTCGTGCCCGAGGCGCACGAATTCGTCGATGTAGAACTGGTAGTTGGTGAACAGGACGAAGTGCTGGAAGTGCTCCGGCGCGGTGCCGCTGTAGTGGCGCAGCCGTTGCAGCGAGTAGTCGACCCGCGGCCCGGTGAACAGCGACAGCGGCTGCGGCTCGTCCGGGCCGCATTCCTTGGTGCCGTTGGCGATGCCGTCGTCCATCGCCGACAGGTCCGGCAGGTCGAACAGGTCGCGCATGGCCATCCGGCGCGCCGGCGTCATGCTGCCTTCGATGTGGTCGTGTTCGGCGAACGAGAAGTGCACCGGGATCGGCTGCGCGCTGACGCCGATTTCAAGCTGCACGGTTTGCTTGCGGCTGTGGTTCTTCAGCAGCAGGGTGAATTGTTCAAGGTAGTAGCCGGCGAACAGGTCGGGCCGGGTCAGCGTGGTTTCGAACTGGCCGGGGCCGGCCACGAAGCCGTACGACAGCGGCGACTCGGCGCAGGCGACGGTGTTGGTTTGAATCCGCACGTACGGGTAGCAGGCGCGCACCCGGCCCGGCAGGCGTTCGCCGGCGACGAAGCGCTGCAGCGAGTCGCGCAGGTGGCCGATGCTGTTGCGGTAGATGGCTTGGACTTGGGCGAGCGCGCTTTCGGCGTCGTCGAAGCGGGCAGGGGCGATGGTGGGCGTGCTGTGCATGGATCACTCCTGTTGGTCTCGATGGCCTATTGTAAGGGAGCGTCCGCTTGCCTGCTGGCGCGGGCAAAAAACGCGCAAAAATGCGCCCCGAAATGCGCAAGGCCCGCCGTCCCGATCAGGGAAACGGCGGGCCTTGCGTGGGCGGCTTAGTGGCTTAAGCTTAGTGGCTTAAACCAGCGCGGCGATCAGTTTGCCGAGGATCGCGATGCCCTCGCGGATGCGCTCCGGCGGCACGGTGACGAAGGACAGGCGCAGCGTGTTGGTGGCCGGGTCGTTGGCGTAGAACGGCGCGCCGGGCACGAAGGCGACCTTGTTGGCGATGGCCTGGTCGAGCAGCTTCATGGCGTCGATGTGCTTGGGCAGGGTGACCCAGATGAACATGCCGCCTTCGGGCTTGGTCCAGCTGACGCCGGCCGGGAAGAACTCGGTCATCGCGTCGAGCATGGCCTGGCACTGGTTGCCGTACAGGGTGCGGATGGTCGGGATGTGGCCTTGCAGGAAGCCGTCCTTGACCACTTCGTGCACCACCATCTGCGTCAACTGGGAAGTGTGCAGGTCGGCCGCCTGCTTGGCCAGTTCCAGGCGGCGCACCAGCGGCGCCGGCGCCACCACGTAGCCGAGGCGGATGCCGGGCGTGAGCACCTTGGAGAAGGAGCCCATGTAGATGACGCCATCCGGGTTCATGGTCAGCATCTTCGGCAGCGGTTCGCCGTTGTAGCTGAGCGCGCCGTACGGATCGTCCTCGATCAGCGGCAGGCCGTGGCGTTCGCAGGTTTCGACCAGCTCCAGGCGGCGCTCGACGGACAGGGTGCGCCCGGTCGGGTTCTGGAAGTTCGGCAGCGCGTACAGCAGGCGCGCGCCGTCGGCGACCGGGTCGATCGACTTGGGCACCAGGCCATGCTCGTCGGTTTCGACCGAGACGAATTCGGGCTGGTAGACCGAGAACGCTTGCAGCGCGCCCAGGTAGCTCGGGGTTTCGACCAGCACGCGGCTGCCTTCGTCGATCAGGACCTTGCCCAGCAGGTCGAGCGCTTGCTGCGAGCCCGACACCATCAGCACCTGTTCCGGCGCGATTTTTGCGTTGTCCAGCGAGAGCGAGTCGGCCACCCACTGGCGCAGCGGCAGGTAGCCGTCGGTCGGGCCGTATTGCAGCGCGACCTTGCCATTGTTGGTCAGCACCTTGTCGAAGGCGGCTTTCATCTCGTCGACCGGGAAGGTGGCCGGCGAGGGCAGGCCGCCGGCGAACGAGATGATCTCCGGCTGCTGCGTGATTTTCAGGATTTCGCGGATGAAGGAGCTTTGCAGCTGTTCGGCGCGGGCGGCGAAGTGCCAGTCGATCGGTTTCGGATTTTGAATTTTCATGATTAGGCGATCTCGGCGATCAGTTCGATTTCGACGCAGGCGCCGCGCGGAATTTGCGCCACGCCAAAGGCGGAGCGGGCGTGCTTGCCGGCTTCGCCGAACACTTCGCCGAGCAGCTCGGAGGCGCCGTTGGTGACCAGGTGGTGGTCGGTGAAGTCGCCCGTCGAGTTGACCACGCTGAGCAGCTTGACGATGCGCTTGACGCGGGTCAGATCGCCGCCGCAGGCCGCTTGCAGCGTCGACAGCAGGTCGATGGCGATGCCGCGCGCGGCCTTCTGGCCGTCCTCGACCGAGATGTTCTTGCCGAACTGGCCGGCCCAGACCGAACCGTCGGCCTGCTTGGCGATGTGGCCGGAGACGAACACCAGGTTGCCGCTTTGTACGTACATGACGTAGGACGCCACGGGCGCCGCGGGCGTGGCCAGGGTGATATCGAGGGCTTTGAGTTTTTCGTAAACTGACATGGTGTGTCCAAAAAAATGTGCCGGTCGAACGGCGGGTTCAGTGCGGCTGGCGGCCGCCGCAAGAACCGATATTGTACGTGACTCCGGCGCGGTCATGGGCGGCCGATGGCCGCCCGGCCGGGCAGCTTACGTCTGGCGCGCGTCCCACATCGCCTCGCAGGCCTGCTCGAAGCGGCGCGCGATGGCGTCGTGGTCGAGCAGCGGCGACGCTTGCAGGCGCGCGCGCATGCCGGCGCGCTCTTGCGCCAGCTTGGCCGGATCGGCCGCGAGCGCGGCGGCGCGGACGCCGAAATCGGCCCGGTCCTGCGCCAGACAGTCGTCCAGCCGCGCTGCCTTGAGCAGCATTTCGCCGAAGCGGCCGGCGTGGTGCGCGCTCTTGACGGACAGCGTCGGCACGCCCATCCACAGCGCGTGCATGGTGGTGGTGTGGCCGTTCCACGGCACGGTGTCGAGAATCAGGTCGATCTCGCCGTGCGCCTCCAGGTACTCGGCCATCGGCCCCGGTTTCCGGAAGGTGAAGCGTTCGGCGCCAATGCCGCGCGCGGCGAACGGCGCCAGGAAACGCTCCTGCGCCGCCGGCGTGTGCAGGCCCTTGGTCATCACGAACATGCGCGCCGTCGGCACGGCGCTCAAAGCGTCGGCCCACAGCTCGATGGTGCTCGGGCTGATCTTGCAAAGCTGGGCGAAGGAGCCGAACGTCGGGTGGCCGCGCGTGGTCGATGGCGCCGGCGCCACCGGCAGTTCGGTCGCCGGGGTGTAGGTCGCCACCACCGGCCCGAGGCTTTGCAGCCGTTCGGTGAAGTGCGCGGCCGCGTCGGCGTCCGGCGCGAGGATGTCGTCGGTGAGCAGATGGTCCATCGTCGCCAGGCCGGTGGTGGCGCCGTAGCCGAGGTAGGCCGCCTGCACCGGCGCCAGGCGCGCGGCGAAGGCTTTCACGCGTCCGCCGTTGGTGTGGCCGGCCAGGTCGATGGCGAGGTGGACGCCGTCTTCCTCGAACAGTTCGGCCAGGCGTTCGTCGCCGGCGTCGAAGGTTTCCCGCCACTGGTCGCCGAGCGCTTGCAGGCGCGCGGTGACGGCGTCCGGTTTGCGCGCGTCCGAGTAGATGAATAGCTCGATGCGGCTGCGATCGAGCTTCGCCAGCAGGCCTTCCAGGAAGAAGGCGACCGGGTGTTCGCGCAGGTCGGGCGAGACCAGTCCGACGCGCAGGCGTTCGCCCGGTTGGCGTTGGCGCGCGAAGGTGCGCGGCGCGACGCCGGCCGACAATTGCGCCATCGCCGCCTCGTGTTCGCGCCGCAGCCCTGCCGGATCGGCCGGATCGACGAAGTTCAGCGTCAGCAGGCGCGCGCCGGGCGCGGCCGGCAGGGTGCTCTGCGCGAAGGCGTCGATGGCTTGCGCGATCTGCCCGGCGCCCTTGCGCGCGATGCCGAGGTTGTAGAGCGCGACCGGATCGCCCGGCGCAACGTCGAGCGCCGCCTGCGCGTGCGCGGCGGCGGCGTCGAAATCGTTTAGCACGTTATGGCAGGTGCCCAGATTGAGGTGCAGCGTGTAGCCGCCGGCGCCCTTGGACCGGGCCAGCAGATAGGCCGCCAGCGCGTCTTGATAGCGGTCCAGGCCCTGGTAGCTCATCGCCAGCAGGGCCCAGACGTCGCTGGTGTCCTTGCGCGTGACGACGTGTTCGTAGATCGACGCGGCTTGCCGGTACTGCCCGAGTTCGAGGTGGCAGGAGGCGAGGTTGTGGTACACGTCCGGGTGCGGTTGCAGCACGCAGGCGATGGCCTTGTCGAAGGCCTCGATGGCCGGCTCGAACAGGCCGCGCGCGGACAGCGAGATGCCAAGGTTGTTCCAGCCGTCGAGGTTCTTGGGCTGGATCGCGATGGCCTTGCGGAAGCACTGCTCGGCGCCGGCGTGGTCGCCCAGCAGGCCCTTGGCCTGGCCGTTGAGCAGCCAGCAGTCAAAGCCCTTCGGGCATTTTTGCAGCGCTTTTTCGATGTCGGGCAGGGCGAGCGCCGCGTCGCCCGCGTTCAAGGCGGCCTTGGCGCGCTGCAGCGCCTTCATTACTCGTTCCGGATACATCCATTCTCCCTGTGCTAGCCATTCATATGCCGGTCACATGATCTACAGGGCAACCATGACGGTCAACTGATTTCGGCTCCGGCGCAAAGTTTTTTTGCCGGCCGTAAAGAATCCGGCGGCCCGGACGCGGGCGCCGCGCGGAACGCGTGCTTTTGTTGCTCCTTGAAATCGGACAAGCTATCCCCACTTTCTGCAAACACAACCGTTCCACAAAACTTACGAGGTAAAAATGGCTGGTTCCGAAAAGCAAACCCTGGGTTTTCAAGCCGAAGTCAAGCAACTGCTTCAGCTGATGATTCACTCCTTGTACTCGAACAAAGAAATTTTCTTGCGCGAATTGATCTCGAACGCCTCCGACGCGTCCGATAAGCTGCGCTTCGAGGCGATCAACAATGACGCGCTGTACGGCAACGACCACGAGCTGAAAATCAAGGTCAGCTTCGACAAGGACGCGCGCACCATCACCATTTCGGACAACGGCATCGGCATGAGCCGCGACGAGGCGATCTCGCACCTGGGCACCATCGCCAAGTCCGGCACCAAGGAATTCTTCGGCAAGCTGTCGGGCGACCAGCAGCAGGACGCGGCCCTGATCGGCCAGTTCGGCGTCGGCTTCTACTCCGGCTTCATCGTGGCCGACAAGATCACGGTCGAGACGCGCCGCGCCGGCCTGCCGGAGAGCGAGGGCGTGCGCTGGGAGTCGGGCGGCGAGGGCGACTACAGCGTCGAGGCGATCGACAAGCCGGGCCGCGGCACCGACATCGTCTTGCACCTGCGCGAGGGCGAGGACGAGTTGCTCACGAGCTGGAAGATCAAGTCGATCATCCGCAAGTATTCGGACCACATCTCGCTGCCGATCGTGATGCAGAAGGAAGAGTGGGACGAGGAGAAGAAGGAAACCGTGCTCAAGGACGAGTTCGAGACCATCAACCAGGCCAGCGCGCTGTGGGCGCGCAACAAGAACGACATCACGCCCGAGCAGTACGAGGAGTTCTACAAGCACGTCTCGCACGACTTCCAGGCGCCGCTGACGCACACGCACAACCGCGTCGAGGGCCGCAGCGAATACACGCAACTGCTCTACATTCCGAGCAAGGCGCCGTTCGACATGTGGGACCGCAACAAGCGCGGCGGCATCAAGCTGTACGTCAAGCGCGTGTTCATCATGGACGACGCCGAGCAGCTGATGCCGACCTACCTGCGCTTCGTCAAGGGCGTGATCGATTCGAACGACCTGCCGCTGAACGTCTCGCGCGAAATCCTGCAGGAGTCGCGCGACGTGAAGGTGATCCGCGAAGGCTCGACCAAGCGCGTCCTGGGCATGCTGGAGGAATTGGCGAACGCCGACGAGCAGGACAAGAAGGACAAGTACGCCAGCTTCTGGAAGGAATTCGGCCAGGTGCTCAAGGAAGGCATCGGCGAGGACGCCGGCAACAAGGAGCGCATCGCCAAGCTGCTGCGCTTCTCCTCGACCAATCTTGAGGGCGACGAGCAGAACACCTCGTTCGCCGACTATGTGGCGCGCATGAAGGAAGGCCAGGACAAGATCTTCTACGTCACGGCGGACAACCACAAGGCCGCGCGCAACAGCCCGCACCTGGAAATTTTCCGCAAGAAGGGTGTCGAGGTGCTGCTGCTGACCGACCGCGTCGACGAGTGGATGCTGTCGTTCATCCAGGATTTCGAGGGCAAGGAACTGGTGTCGGTGGCCAAGGGCGGGCTCGACCTGGGCAAGCTGGAGGACGAGGCCGAGAAGAAGGAGCACGAGGAGACCGAAACCTCGTACGCCGATCTGGTCGGCAAGATGAAGACCGCGCTGGCCGACAAGGCCAAGGATGTGCGCGTCACGTTCCGCCTGACCGATTCGCCGGCCTGCCTGGTGGCCGACGAGCATGAATTGTCGGGCAACTTGCTGCGCATGCTGAAGGCGGCCGGCCAGAGCGCGCCGGAATCGAAGCCGATTCTGGAGATCAATCCGAACCATCCTTTGGTGACGCGCCTGAAGTATCAGGACGCCGAGCAGGGCACGTTGTTCGCCGACTGGTCGAACATCCTGTTCGATCAGGCCATGCTGGCCGAGGGCGGCTCGCTGAGCGATCCGGCCAGCTTCGTCAAGCGCTTGAATGAAATGCTGTTGAGCGTGCCGGCCAAGTAATTCCCCGGCCGCGCAATCGCCACTCAAACCGGCGCCGTTCGCAATGCGAGCGGCGCCGGTTTTTTTTGTCCGCTAATCGAAATACTTGACCAGTTCGTAGGGTGGGCACCGTTCTTGTGCCCACGCGGTGGGGACTTCCGCGTGGGCACAAAAGCGGTGCCCACCCTACAAACTGCTGAGCGTGCCGGCCAAGTAAGCCACCGGCCGCCTTCCCCGGTCACGCAAAAAAACCGTCTCCTTCGCTCGCGCGACAGGGGGTGGTTTTTTTTGTCCGCTAATCGAAATATTTGACTAGCTTGTCGAGCTCGGCCGCGGTTGATTCGAGTTGCTGCGAGGCGGCCCAGGCGTCCTGCACGTCGCCCCGGTTCTCGACGATCAGCATGGCGACCTGGTTCATCTGCGCCATCGTGTCCGACATTGAAAACGCTTCGATGCGCGCGGCCGCCGCCAAGCCTTGCGCGCGTTGCGCCAGATTGTCCTCCTGCGCGGCGCACGGCTCCGGTTCCAGGTCGAGCCAGTCCAGGTCGGACGGCTCGGCCGCCGGCGTTGGTGCGGCCTGGAGGGCAGGCTCGGCAGCGGCCACGGTCTCGGCCAGCGCCGGAGCAGGCGCCGGTTCGCACCACGCGCCGGCCCGTTCGGCCAGCAGCAACAGCGCCTCGGCGTCGTCGGCCAGCCGCTTCAAGCCGTCGCACGAGACGGCGGCCGCGTCGACCGTCTGGTAGACCCGGTCGTGCTGCTCCTCCGAATGCTGGGCCACGTTCATCATGGTCTGGTTCAGGCGCGCGCACTGCTCGCGGATCGAACCGGACGAGCAGCGGATCTCGTCGATCATCACCTTCAGGTGCAATTGCATCATGGACACGCTGGCCATCACCCGGCCCGGCTCGCCGTAGCCGTCGTGCCCGTTCTCGCCGGACAGGTTGCCCTCGGCGATGCGCTCGAGCGCCGTCACCGCCGACTGCAGCGGCAGCACCGCGCCGCGGAAGAAGAACAGGCCGCACAGCAGCACGGCCAGCGAGCTGAGCGCGATGCCGGCCACGGCCACCGTGGCGATCAGTTCGTTGCGCTCGTTGACTTCGTTGAAATTGGCGCGCGCCTGGTTCGACAGCAGGTTGAGCAGCTCGACCGCGCGCGCGTTGGCCTCCTCGTACAGCGGGTTGACCTTTTCGCGCACCAGTTGGTCGGCGGCGATGAAGTCGGCCCCGGCCAAGGCGGCGCGCACCGGCGCCAGGCCCTGCTCGGCGTAGCGTTGGCGCGCGCTCCAGTAGCGCTGCG
>JACMLV010000833.1 GCA_014379395.1 Burkholderiaceae bacterium | reverse complement strand
TGGGGTTTTGGTCCAGTTCCGGCGCGCGGAACAGCTTTTCGATCCGGCCTTGCAGCTCGCCGTTGTTCTCGGTGATGCGCACCAGCGCCTTCGGCTTGCCGCTGACGTCGTCGATGCTTTGCCACAGGCCGACCGGCGACGCGTCATCGGCCCAGGCCGGTGACGCGGCCAGGGCCGCCAACATCAAACTCGCTTGAACGAAGGTGCGCATGTTGCCTCCTGTGATCGCGTTGAGCGACCACGGAGGGGCCGCTATGCAGCGGCCAGTTTAGCAAACTGCTCGCGCAGTTTTTCGATGGTCGCCGAGAAGTTGACCAGGCGCTCGTTCTCCTGCGCGACGACGGCCGCCGGCGCGCGGGCGACGAAGCTTTCGTTGCCCAGCTTGCCGTTCACCTTGGCGATTTCGCCTTCGATGCGGGTGATTTCCTTGGCCAGGCGCTCGCGCTCGGCCTCGACGTTGATCTCGACTTTGAGCATCAATTTCGTGGTGCCGACGATCGACACCGCCGCCGGCGATTCCGGCAGGGCGTCGACGATGTTCACTTCCGACAGCTTGCCGAGCGCCTGGATGTATTGCGCGAAGCTTTCCAGGCGGGTTTGATCGGCGCCGTCGGCCGCTTCGACGATCAGCGGCACGCGCACCGACGGCGAGATTTGCATTTCGCCGCGCAGGTTGCGGGTGGCGTCGATCAGCGCCTTCAACTGGCCCATCCAGGCCTCGGCCGCTTCGTCGATCTTCGATTCGTCGGCCAATGGATACGGCTGGGTCATGATCGACACCGCGTTCGGCTCGCCGGTTGCTGGAATCTTGCCGGCCAGCGGGGCGACGCTTTGCCACAGCGCCTCGGTGACGAACGGGATCACCGGATGCGCCAGGCGCAGCACGGTTTCCAGCACGCGCAGCAGGGTGTGGCGGGTGGCGCGCTGCTGGCCTTCGTTGCCGTGCTGGATCTGCACCTTGGCCACTTCCAGATACCAGTCGCAATACTCGTCCCAGACGAATTTGTAGACGGACGTCGCGATGTTGTCGAAGCGGTAGTCTTCGAAGCCCTTGGCGACGTCCAGCTCGGCGCGTTGCAGCTGCGAGATGATCCAGCGGTCGGCCTGCGACAGGTCGGCCTCGTTCGGCGCGCAGTCGTGGCCTTCGGTGTTCATCAGCACGAAGCGGGTCGCGTTCCACATTTTGTTGCAGAAGTTGCGGTAGCCCTCGCAGCGGCCGAGGTCGAAGTTGATGTTGCGTCCCAGCGAGGCGTAGCTGGCCATCGTGAAGCGCACGGCGTCGCTGCCGTAGGCGGCGATGCCGTCCGGGAATTCCTTGCGCGTGGCCTTGGCGATTTTTTCGGCGTCGCGCGGGTTCATCAGGCCGGTGGTGCGCTTGGCGACCAGTTCCTCGACGCCGATGCCGTCGATCAGGTCGATCGGGTCGAGTGTGTTGCCCTTCGACTTGGACATCTTCTGCCCCTCGGCGTCGCGCACGATGGCGTTGATGTAGACGTGGTGGAACGGCACCTTGCCGGTGAAGTGCAGGCTCGCCATGATCATGCGGGCGACCCAGAAGAAGATGATGTCGAAGCCGGTGACCAGCACCGAAGAGGGCAGGAAGGTCTCCAGGTCCTTCGTCTTCTGCGGCCAGCCGAGGGACGAGAACGGCACCAGCTGCGAGGAGAACCAGGTGTCCAGTACGTCGGGATCCCTGGTGAGACTTGATTTTATTTTGTATTTCTCAATAACCTCGGCTTCTGACCGCCCTACGTAGACATTCCCCTGCTCGTCGTACCACGCGGGAATCTGGTGGCCCCACCAGAGCTGGCGCGAGATGCACCAGTCCTGGATGTTTTCGAGCCAGTGGTTGTAGGTGCTGGACCAGTGTTCCGGGAAGAACTTCACGTCGCCGCTGGCCACCGCATCCAGGCCGGATTTTGCCCAACCGTCCATCTTCAGGAACCACTGGTCGGTGAGCATCGGCTCCACGACCACCCCGGTGCGGCCCGATTTCGGCACCACCATCTTGTGCGATTCGGCCTTGACCAGGAATTGCCCCCGCTCGAGCTCGGCGAGCACCGCCTTGCGCGCGACGTAGCGGTCCATGCCCTGGAACTGCTTCGGGCCGTTTTCATTGATCTTCGCGTCGAGCGTGAAGATCACGATCAGCGGCAGTTTGTGGCGCAGCGCGGCGCCGTAGTCGTTGAAGTCGTGCGCGCCGGTGATCTTGACGCAGCCGGTGCCGAAGTCGCGCTCGACCATGGTGTCGGCAACGATGGGAATGGTGCGCTCGCAAAGCGGCAGCACGACCTGTCTGCCGATCAGGTGGCGGTAGCGATCGTCGTCGGGGTGAACTGCAACTGCTCCGTCGGCAAGCATGGTTTCAGGCCGCGTCGTGGCGATCGTCATGCCGCGCAGGGATACCGGATTGCCCTCCTTGTCGCGCGAAGGCTGCGGGCCGTCGGGGAAGGGGTAAAGGATCTGCCACATCGTGCCTGTGGTTTCCTCGCTCTCGACTTCCAGGTCGGAAACGGCGGTGCCGAGCTGCGGATCCCAGTTGACCAGGCGCTTGCCGCGGTAGATCAGGCCTTCCTCGTGGAGGCGCACGAAGACCTCGACGACGGCCTTCGACATTTTCGCGTCCATCGTGAAATAGCCGGCCTTCTGGCCCTCCGTGTCGGCGTACCCCCAGTTTGCGGACGTGCCGAGGCGCCGCATCTGGCGCGTGATGGTGTCGCCCGACTGCTGCTTCCACTCCCAGACGCGCTTTAGGAAGCCTTCCCGGCCAAGGTCGTGGCGCGTCTTGCCCTGTTCCTGCAGCTGGCGCTCGACGACGATCTGCGTGGCGATGCCGGCGTGGTCGGTGCCGACGACCCAGTTGCTGTTGTCGCCGCGCATGCGGTGGTAGCGGATGAGGGCGTCCATCAGCGTCTGCTGGAACGCGTGCCCCATGTGCAGCGTGCCGGTGACGTTGGGCGGCGGCAGCTGGATGCAGTAGGCGGGCGCCTGCGCCTCGCCGCTGGCGGCGAACCAGCCGGCGGATTCCCAGCGCTCATACCAGCGGCTCTCGACCGCATGCGGCTCAAAGCTCTTGTTCAACGCCATGCTAGGACTTTTCGGGAGGCAGCTTGCGCGCCGCGAGCGCATGTTCGACCGCTTCGCGCACCGAGCGGCGCAACTGCTTCTCCAGCTCCGAGCGCAGGACGGCGATCTGCTTGTTCAGCTCGGGCACCAGGCGCACCACCAGCACCCGCTCGATGTCCGTGGCCAGCGTTTCCTCGCCGCGCGCCGCCGGCGAGGCGCCGGTCGCGGCATCGTGCGCGACGATCTCGGTGAGCAGCGGCACTTCTTCCACGGCGCGCCGCGAATCTTCCTGCTGGCGCTTCATGAGCGCATCCACGCGCGCGAACAGCTGGTTCGGATCGCGTTCGCCGCTGATTTTGTCGCTCACGTCGCGGTTCCCGCAAGGTCATGGCTGCGCATCGCGTAGCCGCGGTCGCGGTAGAACTTGAAGCGCGCCCGTCCCTCGGCCAGCTGGTCTTCCTCCTTCGCCACGATCTCCAGCAGGCGCTCGTGGCGCTCGAAAAAGGGCGGGCATTCCGGCGAGAGATTGAGCAGAACCTCGCAGGAGGCCGCCGGCGATGCCGCGTCGGATGCGATGAGGATGGGAGTCTGCGCCGCCAGCGGATCGTGCGCGTAGCAGTGGGGCATGAACGAGACCGCCTGTGCGGTCCACAGCAGGCGGTCGATCTTCTGCGCCAGTTCCGCCTGGGGCGCGTAGATCAGCACGCGCTTTTTCTGCTGCAGCGCCTTGCCGGCAAGCCGGCAGGCCACGCCCAGCCGGTCTGCCGCGTTGAAATAGAAGTCGATCGAGGTCATGCCGGGGAAAAACGCGCGCTCAGGCTCTGCTGCCCGCCCTGCGCAAGGCGAGCCGCACCAGCAGCGGCACCGGCCGCCCGGTGGAGCCCTTGTCCCTGCCGCTGCGCCAAGCGGTGCCCGCAATGTCGAGGTGCGCCCATGAAACTCCGTCCGCAAACTCTTTCAGGAAGGCGGCGGCGGTGATCGTCCCGGCTTTGCGTCCGCCGACATTCTT
>JACMLV010000832.1 GCA_014379395.1 Burkholderiaceae bacterium | reverse complement strand
GATCTCGGTCGCCGGGGTGTCGGCGGGGTGCCGCCTCGGCGGTGTCGTCCGCGCCCGCGGCGCTGGTTGCCGCGGCGCGTTGCCGGGCACCGTCAGGCCGAGCGCGAGCAGGATGTCGCCGGGAGCGATCCCGTCGTTGAACAGGATCAACACCTTGCCGGTGAGCGGATTGGCGTAGACGGCCGCCACCTGTTCGAGCACGGACAGGCCCGCCTCGATCCGCTCTTGCTCGGCGACGCAGCGCAGCAGGCGCGGCACCTTGATTCTGGCGCGCCCCGGACTGAGCGAGACCGGAATTGCCGTCTGGTCGAAAACGCGCACCGTTTGCATGTTGCCGATTCCTTTCGCCAGCCTCGCGGGCGGCACTCAGCGGAAAAAAGTTAGACGCGCGCAGTCGAGCATCGGTGCGCGCTATTTGGCGGACGCTAGAAGTGAGTCAGGGCGGCGCGCCCCCGACTGTGGCGAACGGGAGTCGATCTTATTACCGCATTGATAATTCGTGCCCGCAAATTGACCTGCGAAAAGCGTCCGCCGCGTTTGCGCGCATAAAATAAAATTGCCGGGTGGAATGAAAGTTTCGATATGCCAAGCGTGTTGGCAAGTTGTCAGCAACGCGTCAGCATATGGGTCCAACCTTGCATCGCGCATCGTCAGCCCGAGCATACGGGCGGCGCATCACATAAAAAGACAATCTGGGGGACTCCAATGTTTTCAAATCTGATTTTCACGGTCGGGAAAAAGCTCGCCGTGCTGGCCGCCTGCGCCGCGCTCGGCATCGGGCTGCTGATCACTTTTTTCATCGTCACCGAACGCACCCTGGTGCTCGAGGAGCGCAAGGCCAGCGTGCGCCAGGCGGTCGAGGCGGCGCACAACATCCTCGTCTATAACCAGGCGCTGGCCGCCTCCGGCGTGCTGACCGAGGCCGAGGCCAAGAAAAACGCGATCGCCGCGGTCAAGGCGTTCCGCTACGGCGACGGCGATTATTTCTGGATCCAGGACATGCGGCCGGCCATGGTGATGCATCCGATCAAGCCCGAGCTCGACGGCAAGGACCTGTCGCAGGCGAAGGACCCCACCGGGCTGTTCCTGTTCCGCGAGTTCGTCAACGCCGTCAAGGGCGGCGGCGCCGGCTTCGTGTTCTACATGTGGCCCAAGCCGGGCAGCAGCACCGACGTGCGGAAAGCCTCGTATGTGAAAAATTTCGCGCCCTGGGGCTGGATCGTCGGCTCCGGCGTCTACCTCGACACCATCAACGCGATGGTGTGGAGCCGCTCGATCAACTTCCTGGTCTTCGCGCTGGCCATCATGGGCGCCATCACGGCGATCTGCCTGCTCATCGCGCGCAGCATCACGCGGCCGATGCGGCACGCCATCGAAATCGCGCAGGCCGTCGCCGGCGGCGACCTGACCATGCACATCGAGGTCGAGAACAAGAATGAAACCGGGCAGCTGATGCAGGCGCTCAAGGACATGAACGCGAGCCTGCTGCGCACCGTGCGGCAGGTGCACCTGGGCACCGACACCATCGCCACCGCCTCGGCCCAGATCGCCAGCGGCAACCTCGACCTGTCGGCCCGCACCGAGCAGCAGGCCGGCGCGCTCGACGAGACCGCCACCTCCCTGAAGGAACTGACCTCGACCGTCAAGCAGAACGTCGACCATGCGCGCCAGGCCAACGAGCTGGCGCAGTCGGCCTCGGCGGTGGCGGTCAAGGGCGGCGAGGTGGTGGCGCAGGTGGTCGACACGATGGGCTCGATCAACGGCTCGTCGAAGAAGATCGTCGACATCATCGGCGTGATCGACGGCATCGCCTTCCAGACCAACATCCTGGCCCTGAACGCGGCCGTCGAGGCGGCCAGGGCCGGCGAACAAGGGCGCGGCTTCGCCGTCGTCGCCACCGAGGTGCGCAACCTGGCGCAGCGCGGCGGCAGCGTGGTGGCGCAGGTGATCGACACCATGGGCTCGATTAACGACTCCTCGCGCAGGATCGTCGACATCATCGGCGTGATCGACGGCATCGCCTTC
>JACMLV010000831.1 GCA_014379395.1 Burkholderiaceae bacterium | reverse complement strand
GCCGGCGTGGCGCGCCAGGGCGCCCGGCTCGGACGGCATGCGCCAACTGCGCTGGCGGCCGCTGAGCGGATCGAGCCGGTACACCATGCGCGCGGCGATGTCGATCCAGTACAGGCGCTGTTCGCCCGGATGCCACAGCGGCGACTCGCCGACCCGCATCGCCACGTCGTGCACGGCGTCGATGGCGTAGCCGCTCATTGGTTTAACAGACGTTGAAAGTAAAAGGTTAAAAGGCGGCGCGCGCCGCGCGCGCCAGCGCGATCAGGCCGTTGGTCGAGCTGTCGTGCAGCTCGGGCTGGGCCGATCCGTTCAGTTCGCCCTCGATGGTTTGCGCCAGAATCTTGCCCAGTTCGACGCCCCACTGGTCGAAGCTGTCGACATCCCACAGCACGCCCTGGACGAAGGTCTTGTGCTCGTAGAGCGCGATCAGGGCGCCCAGCGTGGTCGGGGTCAGCTGATCCATCAGGATGGTGTTGCTGGGCCGGTTGCCGGGGCAGACGCGGTGCGGCGCCAGCGCCTCGATCGCGGCCTCGTCCAGGCCTTGCGCGGCCAGGCCGGCGCGCACCTCGGCGCCGCTCCTGCCCATCATGAAGGCCTCGGACTGGGCGAAGCAGTTGGCCAGCAGCGATTCGTGGTGGCCGGGCAGGTCGTGGGTCGGGCGCAGCGCGGCGATGAAGTCGATCGGGATCACGTCGGCGCCCTGGTGCAGCAGCTGGAAATAGGCGTGCTGGGCGTCGGTGCCGCAATCGCCGAAGATCACCGGGCAGGTCGGCACGTCGAGCGGCGCGCCGTGGCGGCTGACGCGCTTGCCGTTGCTCTCCATTTCCAGTTGTTGCAGGTAGGCCGGGAAGTGCGCCAGGTCCTGGTGGTAGGGCGCGATGCACAGCACGTCGCATTGCAGGAACTGGCGGTTCCAGAAACCGACCAGGGCCAGCGTGATGGGCAGGTTCCGCTCGATCGGCGCTTCGCGGAAATGCTGGTCCATCGCGTGCGCGCCGGCCAGGAAGTCGCTGAAATAGCCGAAGCCGACCGACAGCGCCAGCGCCAGCCCGATCGACGACCAGATCGAATAGCGCCCGCCGACCCAGTCCCAGAACGGAAACATATTCTCCGGGTCGATGCCGAACGCTTCAATCGCCTTGGTGTTGGTGGAGACGGCGACGAAGTGGCGCGCCAGGTCCGCCTCGTTGGCCTGGCACAGGAACCAGGCGCGCGCGGTGCGCGCGTTGCGCATCGTTTCGGCGGTGACGAACGATTTCGAGGAGACGATGAACAGCGTGGTGGCGCGATCGAGCCCGGCCAGCGCGGCCTCGATGGCGTGGCCGTCGGCGTTCGAGATGAAGTGCATCTTCAGGCCCGGGTTGGCGTACGAGCGCAGCGCCTGGCACGCCATCTTCGGGCCCAGGTCGGAGCCGCCGATGCCGATGTTGACGACGTCGGTGATCGGCTTGCCGGTGTAGCCGAGCCAGCTGCCGTTGCGCACCCGGTCGGTGAACGCGCGCACCCGGCCGAGCACCTGCTGCACGTCGCGCCCGATGTCCTGGCCGTCGACCACCAGGGTGCTGCCGCGCGGCGCGCGCAAGGCGGTGTGCAGCGCGGCGCG
>JACMLV010000830.1 GCA_014379395.1 Burkholderiaceae bacterium | reverse complement strand
CCTTTGCCCATCAGCATGTTGAAGCGCGCCGCCGCCTCGGGCTGGTCGAAGCCGCCCAAGGACACCGGCAGCAGGCGCCGGGTGTCCGGGTTCATCGTGGTTTCCCACAGCTGCTCGGCGTTCATCTCGCCCAGGCCCTTGAAGCGCGAGATGCCCCAGGCCTTGTCCTTGACGCCCTCCTTGCGCAGCTTGTCCTCGATGGCGGTCAGTTCGCCGTCATCTAACGCGTAGATTTTCTGGATCGGCTTCTTGCCGCGCGCCGGCGCGTCGACCCGGTACAGCGGCGGGCGGGCGATGCAGATGTGGCCGCGGTTGACCAGTTGCGGGAAGTGGCGGAAGAACAGCGTCAACAGCAGCACCTGGATGTGCGAGCCGTCCACGTCCGCATCCGACAGGATGCAGATCTTGCCGTAGCGCAGGCCCGACAGGTCGGGCGTGTCGCCGGCGGCGTGCGGATCGACGCCGATCGCCACCGCGATGTCGTGGATCTCGTTGTTGGCGAACAGGCGGTCGCGATCGGTTTCCCACGAGTTGAGCACCTTGCCGCGCAGCGGCAGGATGGCCTGGAACTCCTTGTCGCGGCCCATCTTGGCCGAGCCGCCGGCCGAGTCGCCCTCGACCAGGAACAGCTCGTTGCGCGTGATGTCGGACGATTCGCAATCGGTCAGCTTGCCGGGCAGCACCGCCACGCCGGACGACTTTTTCTTCTCCACTTTTTGCAGCGAGCGCTGGCGCGACTGGGCCTGCTTGATGACCAGTTCGGCCAACTTCTTGCCGTATTCGACGTGCTGATTGAGCCACAGTTCGAGCGGCGGCTTGGCGAAGGTCGACACCAGCCGCACCGCGTCGCGCGAATTCAGGCGCTCCTTGATCTGGCCCTGGAATTGCGGGTCGAGCACCTTGGCCGAGAGCACGAACGAGGCGCGCGCGAAGACGTCCTCGGGCAGCAGCTTGACGCCCTTGGGCAGCAGCGAATGCATCTCGACGAAGTTTTTGACGGCGCCGAACAGGCCCTCGCGCAGGCCGGCCTCGTGGGTGCCGCCGTTCGAGGTCGGAATCAGGTTGACGTAGGATTCGCGCACCACGCCGCCGTCCTCGGTCCAGGCCACCACCCAGGCCGCGCCCTCGCCCTCGGCGAAGCCGTCGTTCTCCGCCGTCGCATATTGCGCGCCCTCGAACAGCGGGATCAGGGTCTCGCCGTTCGACGTTTGGGCCAGCGCCTCGGTCAGGTAGCCGCGCAGGCCCTCGGCGTATTGCCAGCTCTGGGTCTCGCCCTTGGCGTTGGTCAGCGTGACGGTCACGCCCGGCAGCAGCACCGCTTTGGAACGCAGCAGGCGTTGCAGCTCGGTCTGCGAGATCAGCGGCGAATCGAAGTATTTCGGATTCGGCCAGGCGGTCACGCGGGTGCCGGATTTTTTGCCGTCGCCGCGCGGCATGGGTTGCGAGACCAGCGGCTCGATGACGTCGCCGTCGGCGAACGCCATCTGGTGCAGGCCGTTGCCGTTGTCCTCGCGGCGCCAGACCGTGATCTCCAGGCGCGACGAGAGCGCGTTGGTGACGGACACGCCGACCCCGTGCAGGCCGCCGGAGAAGGCGTAGGCGCCGCCCGAGCCCTTGTCGAACTTGCCGCCCGCGTGCAGCCGGGTGAACACGATCTCGACGGTGGGCACGCCCTCCTCGGGATGCAGGCCGACCGGGATGCCGCGGCCGTTGTCCTCGACCGTGACGCTGCCGTCGGGGTTCTGGGTCACCGCGATCAGGGTGCAGTAGCCGCCGAGCGCCTCGTCGGAGGCGTTGTCGATCACTTCCTGGATGATGTGCAGCGGGTTTTCGGTGCGGGTGTACATGCCCGGGCGCTGCTTGACGGGTTCGAGTCCCTTCAGGACCCGGATGGAGGATTCGCTGTAGTCGGATGCGGGTTTTTTAGTGGCCATGCGTGGATCGTGCGGATGAAGGCGGAACAGGGGTTGATGCGGATGCCTGCGCATTCTATCTCTATCGGCCGGCCGCGCAATATTTCTATTCGTCAATCTCCGACGCCGTTGCGGATTTTTCTTACAAAATGAGGCGTGGGTGGACGGCAAAAGGTTTATATTCATTCCCATCGTCATTTGCCAGCTTCAGCCGCCATGCCCGACATCGACAAACCAAGCGCGCCGCCGGGCGACCGGCGGCACGCGCCGGAAGACGCCCCGTT
>JACMLV010000829.1 GCA_014379395.1 Burkholderiaceae bacterium | reverse complement strand
CGGCGCGCAGTCGACGCCCAGCTCTTCCGGCTTGACGGTGTCGAGCGGCTTCTTCTTCGCCTTCATGATGTTGGGCAGCGTCACGTAGCGCGGCTCGTTCAGGCGCAAGTCGGTGGTGACGATGGCCGGCAGCGTCAAGGACAGGGTTTCCAGGCCGCCGTCGACTTCGCGCGTGACCAGAACCTTGCCCTCTTCGATCACCACCTTCGAGGCGAAGGTGGCCTGCGGCCAGCCCAAGAGCGCGGCCAGCATCTGGCCGGTCTGGTTGGAATCGTCGTCGATGGCCTGCTTGCCGAGGATGATCAGCTGCGGCTGCTCCTTGTCGGCCAGGGCTTTCACCAGCTTGGCGACCGCCAGCGGCTCGAGCTCGACGGCGGTTTCGACCAGGATGCCGCGGTCGGCGCCGATCGCCATCGCGGTGCGCAGCGTTTCCTGGCATTGCGCGACGCCGCAGGAAATGGCGACCACTTCGGTGACCTTGCCGGCTTCCTTCAGGCGCATCGCCTCTTCCAGTGCGATTTCATCGAAGGGATTCATCGACATTTTGACGTTGGCGGTATCGACGCCAGTGCCGTCGCTCTTGACGCGCACCTTGACGTTGTAGTCGACCACGCGCTTAACGGGTACCAGGACTTTCATGGATGGGCCTTTGGAAAATTTATGGGAATGACAGATTTTATTGAGCTAGATTATAAGAGAAAATCCAGCCGCCAATCAAATTAAAGCACGATCGTGCGATTAATGGTGAAAAAAAATCGCCGCCCGGTTCGAGCTGCGACCTTCCGGCGACCTTTTTACGATGCTGCAAGGCAGCACAAAACATCTGCGAACGCACCGGTCGGCGCGGCCGGGCGGACGATCAGAACTACTTACGCTGCATCAGGAAAACGAATTCGCGCCCGTTTTGGGTGTGCGATAACAAGGCGTTGCCGGTCTGCTTGGCGAACGCCTGAAAATCGCGCACCGACCCGGGATCGGTCGCGGTCAGCCGCAGCACTTGCCCGCTTTGCAGCTCTGCCAGCGCCTTCTTTGCTTTCAGAATCGGCAAAGGACAATTCAAGCCTCGCGCATCGATTTCTATCTGGATGTCCATGATCTCGGTATCAAGTAATGTGTCGCTCATCAATATCCCGCTTTGGTTTTGCTGATTTTCAACATACTACGCTAATTGCGGACGATTGACGCGCTGCAACATATCGACCGCAATTTTTGTTGCATCACCACAACGACAATTTGCACAACACAAACGGCCCGCCGCTCCAGGCGGGCCTGCTTGCATCAGGCGCGCTGTTCGACCCAGGCCGCGACGCCCGCCAGGGCTTGCGCCAGATTGGCCGGGTCGGTGCCGCCGGCCTGCGCCATGTCGGCCCGGCCGCCGCCCTTGCCACCCACCTGCTGGGCGACAAAGTTGACCAGTTCACCCGCCTTGACCCGGCCGGTGGCGTCGGCGGTGACGCCGGCGATCAGGCTGACCTTGCCGTCCGCGACGCTGGCCAGAACAATAGCGGCCGTTTTCAGCTTGTCCTTGAGCTTGTCCATCGTTTCACGCAGGCGCGCCACGTCGGCGCCGTCGAGCGTGGCCGCCAGCACCTTGATGCCCTTGACGTCGAGCGCCTGGGTGACCAGCTCGTCGCCCTGCCCGGAAGCCAGCTTCGACTTGAGCGCCGCCAGTTCCTTCTCCAGCGTCTTGACCTGGTCTTGCACCTGCACGATGCGGGTGGTCAGCTCGTCCGGATTGGACTTCAGGGCGGCGGCGGCCTCGAGCAGGCGGCGGTTCAAACCTTGCACCAGCGCCAGCGCGCCCTCGCCGGTGACGGCTTCGACCCGGCGGATGCCGGCCGCGACGCCGCTCTCGGCGATGATTTTGAACAGGCCGATGTCGCCGGTGCGTTTGACGTGAACGCCGCCGCACAGTTCGCGCGAGCTGCCGATGTCGAGCACGCGCACGTCGTCGCCGTATTTCTCGCCGAACAAGGCCATCGCGCCGTGCTTGACGGCGTCGTCGAAGGACATCACCTGCGCTTGCGTGGCCAAGTTGGCCAGGATCTCGCGGTTGACGATCTGCTCGACCTGCACGATCTCGGCCGCCGTCAGGGGCGCGTTGTGGCTGAAGTCGAAACGGGTCTTGTCGGCGTCGACCAGCGAACCTTTTTGCGCCACATGGCCGCCCAGCACTTCGCGCAGCGCCTTGTGCATCAAGTGCGTCGCCGAGTGGTTGCGGATGGTGCGCCCGCGCACAGCCTCGTCGACCTGGGCCGCGACCTGGTCGCCGACCTTGAGCGCGGCGCCGGTCAGCACGCCGTGGTGACCGAACACGTCAGCCTGGATCTTGAGCGTGTCTTCGACCTGGAACACGCCGCCTTTGCCGGTGATCGCGCCCTGGTCGCCGGCCTGGCCGCCCGATTCGGCGTAGAACGGCGTGGTGTCGAGCACCACGATGCCGGCCTGGCCCGCTTCCAGCGTTTGCACCGGCGCGCCGTTGGCGTACAAGGCGATGACGCGGCTCTCGTGCGCCAGCTGCTCGTAGCCGACGAAGGCGGTCTTGGCGCCGGAATACTCGACCCCGGCCGCCATCTTGAATTTGCCGGCCGCGCGCGCGGTCTTCTTTTGCTGCTCCATGGCGGCGGCGAAGCCGGCTTCGTCCAGCGTCACGTTGCGTTCGCGGCAGATATCAGCCGTCAGGTCGAGCGGGAAGCCGTAGGTGTCATACAGCGTGAAGGCGGTGGCGCCGTCCAGGTTCTTGCCGTCCTTGGCCAGCTGGGCTTCCAGGATTTTCATGCCGTGTTCCAGCGTCTCGCCGAAACGTTCCTCTTCCTGCTTGAGCACTTGCTCGACGCGCGCCTGGGCGTCGGTCAGCTCCGGATAGGCGACGCCCATCTCGGCGACCAGATCGGCCACCAGCTTGTAGAAGAATGGCTTGTTCTGGCCCAGCTTGTGACCGTGGCGCAGCGCGCGGCGGATGATGCGGCGCAGCACGTAGCCGTGGCCTTCGCTGCCCGGAATGATGCCGTCGACGATCAGGAAGGCCGAGGCGCGGATATGGTCGGCGATGACCTTGAGCGAATTGTTGCTCAGGTCTGTCGCGCCGGTTTCGCGGGCGGCGGCCTTGATCAGGTTCTGGAACAGGTCGATTTCATAGTTGCTGTGCACGTGTTGCAGCACGGCCGCGAGGCGCTCGAGGCCCATGCCGGTGTCGACGCAGGGCTTCGGCAGGCGCGGCATGTTGCCCTGCTCGTCGCGGTTGAACTGCATGAACACCAGATTCCAGATCTCGATGTAGCGGTCGCCATCTTCCTCGGCGCTGCCCGGAGGGCCGCCCCAGATTTCCGGGCCGTGGTCGTAGAAGATCTCGGTGCACGGGCCGCACGGGCCGGTGTCGGCCATCTGCCAGAAGTTGTCCGACGCGTAGCGCGCGCCCTTGTTGTCGCCGATGCGGATGATGCGCTCGACCGGCACGCCGATTTCCTTGGACCAGATGTCGTAGGCCTCGTCGTCCTCGTGGTAGACGGTGACCCACAATTTTTCGGCCGGCAGCTTGTAGACCGAGGTCAGCAGTTCCCAGGCGTACTGGATCGCGTCGCGCTTGAAATAGTCGCCGAAGCTGAAATTGCCCAGCATTTCGAAGAAGGTGTGGTGGCGCGCCGTGTAGCCGACGTTTTCCAGATCGTTGTGCTTGCCGCCGGCGCGCACGCAGCGCTGCACCGAGGTGGCGCGCGAATACGGGCGCGTGTCGAGGCCGAGGAACACGTCCTTGAACTGCACCATGCCACTGTTGGTCAACAACATGGTCGGATCGTTACCCGGCACCAGCGGGCTGGAACGGACAATCGAATGCCCTTTGGATTCGAAAAATTTGAGGAATTTATCGCGGATTTCAGATGATTTCATGTTTTCTTGGCAAAAGTGGCGGGCAGCTTGAAAGGCGTGATTATACGTGATAAGCGTGCCCGAATTACGGGCAGGCATGCGAGTTTGCAACGTCGCGGGAAGGGAGGAAACAGCGGCGCGAAGCCGGCGCCGCTCAGGAAAAATCGGCTGCGATCAGGTCGATGCGGTCGGTACAGAAGGCGTCCACGCCCCAGTCCAGCAGTTCGCGCGCGCGCCGGATGTCATTGACGGTGTAGCAAAACAAGCCGAGGCCGGCTTGTTTCACGGCGTCCGCCAGGGCCGCCGTCAGATGCCGGTGGTTGGTGTGCAGCGCGCATGCGGCGAGCGCGCCGGCCTGCTCGCGCCAGTCGCCGCCGATGCGGTCGAGCAGAAAACCGCGCGGCAAATCGGGCGCGCTGTGCCGCGCGGCGAGCAAGGCATCAAAGCTGAACGACGACAGCAAAGGCACGCGGGCGAGGTCGCCGGCCGCGATCTCGCTGGCGAAATAGTCGCGCGCGACGGCGGCCACGAGGCGGCCGGTTTCGACTTCGAATCCCGGCGCCGGCTTGATTTCGATGTTCATCCAGATTTGCTGCGCGCGGCAGTATTCGATGAATTGGCGCAGCGATGGCACCGGCTCCCCGGAAAACTCGGCGCCGAACCAGCCGCCGGCGTCCATCGCGCCCAGCTCGTCGGCGCTGTAGTCGAACACATTGCCGAACCCTTTGACCGTGCGTCCGAGTGCCGGATCGTGCACCACGACGCCGACGCCATCCTTGGAGAGCATGACGTCGAATTCGACCGCGCGATAACCGTGCGCCAGGCCGCAGCGCAGGCCGGCCACGGTGTTTTCGGGAGCCAGGGTGCCGCCGCCGCGGTGGGCGACGATTTTAGGATAGGGCCACATGGGGAGGCTTGGCGAGGGGAGCGCTGCCGGGAGCTGGGCCCGGCGCCGGTTGGAAACGTACTTAGTGTAACTGATGCTTCAGGCGCGACAACTCGTCGTGCATCCACTTGACCGCCTCTTTCGTCTGCGGCATCAGGTTCACGCCGTTGATGCAGACCTGCCGGGCGCGGTGGCCGAGCAACGCCAGATCGTCGACCAGCTTGCGGATGCGCGCCTCGTCGCGCGAGCGCAGCACTTCCATTGCCAGGTCGGATTGCTGGTCGAGCTTCTGGATGCACGAGCGCAGTTCGCCCGTCATATTACGTTCGACAGAACAGGCCTGGGACGCCTGTCCGATGGCGTGTCCGATGAGGGTGAAGCGCTGTTCCAGTTCGTTCGTTCGCAGCATGTTTGATCCCTTTCGTCGATGGTCAGGCGCGAAAGCGCGCGTTTGAAATAGACCGGTGGAAACGATTGAAGTTGCAAAACAATCATTTTCAATTTGACAAAACTTGCGCGAACACAAGTTGACGGGAGGATCAAGCCTTGACCGGCTGGGCGCGTTCGTCGAGCGGTGCCAGGCGCCGCAGGCGCCACGCGATCGCCAGCGCCAGGCCGAGCCCCGTGGTCAGCATCGCGACCACGCCCGGCCAGGCGTAACTGCTCCACATCACGCCGGAGAGCGAACCGATCAGGCTGGAACCGAGGTAATACGAGCACAGGTACAGGGCCGACGCCAGCGCTTGCGGCGGACGCGCGCGGCGGCCCACCCAGCTGCTGGTGACGGAATGGGAGGCGAAAAAGCCGAAGGTGAACAAGGCCATGCCGGCGACGATGAAAAACAGGGAGTCGGGCAAGGTCAGCAGCAAGCCGGCCACCATCACCGTCATCACCCGCCACAGCACGCCGCGCCGGCCCAGGCGGTCGGCCATGCGGCCGGCCCAGACCGAGCTGAAGATGCCGATCAGGTACAGGAAGGCGATCGCGCCCACCAGACTCTGGCGCAGCCCGAACGGCGCCGCCAGCAAGCGATAGCCGATGTAGTTGTACATGCTGACGAAGCACCCCATCTGCAAGAATGCCAGCCCGAACAGCCAGGGCAGGCCGGCGTCGGCGGCGTGCTGGCGCATCCCGGCCGGCAAGGCGCCCCACCCGCCCGCGTGCGGCACGAAATTCTTCGAACGCGGCAGGCTGCGCCAAAATTCCGCCGCCGCCAGAATGCCCAAGGCGCCGATCACGCCCAGCGCGGTGCGCCAGGAGAGGAAATCGCTCAGCAGGGAAGCCGTCAGGCGCCCGGCCATGCCGCCGAAGGCGCTGCCGGCGATGTACAAGCCCATCGACAGGCCCAGCGAGGGCGGCTCGATCTCCTCGCCCAGATAAGCCATCGCGACGGCCGGCATGCCGCCCAGGGCCAGGCCGAGCGCGGCGCGCATCAGCAGCAGTTGCAGATAGTTTTGCGAGAACGCGCACAGCAGCGTCATCACGGCGGCGGTCGCCAGCGCCGCCACCATCAGCGGCTTGCGGCCGAGCCGGTCGGAAACGGCGCTGGTGAGCAGCAGGGAAATGGCCAGCGCCAGGGTCGAGATCGACAGCGACCAGCTGCTTTGCGCCGCGCTCAGCGCGAAGTCGCGCGACAGCAGGGGCATCAGCGGCTGCACGCAATAGAGCAAGGCGAAGGTCGAAAAGCCGCCGAAAAACAAGGCGCGGTTGCTGCGCTTGAATTCCGCGCTGCCGGCCGCGATGGCGCTGCGCGCGGCGGGCGCGACGGGGCGGGGATGGGCGGCGCGGTCGGTCATGGATCGGCGATGATAAAGCGAGGAAAAGATCCGGGTTCGGCGGCGGCCCGAACCCGGCGCGCAAACGGCTCAGGCGTAGTCGGCGTCGAGCTCGCAGCCGGCGTAGTTCTCCAGCTCGGTGAACAGGCTTTTCATGCTGGCGCGGGTGGGGATGTGTTGCAGCAGCGTGCAGCTGCGACGATACAGCGCGATCCGGTCGAGCAGCACTTCGTGGTGCTGCGGCGGCACCTTCGCCACCAACGCGGCCCAGCCCGCCTCGAAATCCGGCTTGCCCTTGCGCACCGCCTTGACGAAGCGCTCGAAGTTCTTCTGCCCGGTGCGCGCGACGATGGCGCCGCCTTCGATGGCGAAGATGACGGCCAGCGCGATCACGCCCTCGGCGTTGAGGTCGGCGTCGCTGATCGGCCCGCCGTCGTTGTGGCGGCGCAGCCAGCCGGCCAGGCGCACCACGGCCTGGGCCTGCTTGCGCTGCTTGAGCTGGATCTCGTATTGCTCGGCGCCGTTCCAATTCTGGTTCGGGTCGGCGCCGCAGATGTCGATGAACAGGTCGCGCAGGCGACGCTGCTGATAGACCGGGTCCTGCTCGAATTCGCCGACCAGGGCGTCCTCGGGCAGCAGCGACAGTTCGCGGATCAGGCGAAAACCGATCTGGAACGCATGCTCGGCGCCGTGTTCGATCAGGAAATCGAGCGCGGCCTCGTCGCCGTCATGCATCAGGGCGTGCTCCAGCCCGAGCGAGACGCCGCCCACCGTCAGAAACAGCGCCTTCTGGATGCCGTCGGCGGTGCGGTGGTTGGTGAATTTCTCGGCCACCATGGCGGTGATGCCGGCCAGCTCGTCGGCCAGCGCAACGGCCTCGTCCGGGCGCGGATCGCGCGCCAGCAGCTTGATCGCGCGGACCAGCCGCGGCAGGTTTTCTACAACAATTGCAGGCAACATTGATTCGGTTCCCAAGCTCAGGAGAAGATGTTGGTGCCGATGCTGCGCCGCGCGCCCGGCTTGGCGACGCTGCTGCGCGAGCTCGGCACCTGCTTGCGCAGGCGGTACAGCAATTCCTTGGTGCTGCGCTGCAAATGTTGCGGCTCGTCGTCGGGATCGTCGCTGAACTCGGCGTCGACCAGGTCGCCGCTGTGGCGGAAGTCGGGGAACAGCTCGAACAGGGCGCGGTCCCAGCCGTCCTCGCTGGCCTGCGCCAGTTCGATCGCGAGCGGCACCACGTCGTTGTCGGACGAGGTCACGCCGGTGATGTACGGGCCCTTGACCAGGATTTCGCCGGCCACCTCGAGGATTTCCTTGGGCGCCATCGAGAACAGGATCGCGAACACGGTCGAGCCCCAGTCGCTGGCCGAGGCCTCGATCAGCAGCTGGCGGCGGCGCTCGGCGTCCTCGCTGGAGAACACGATGCCGTGGATGTGGGCGAACAGCGCCTCGGCGACGCGCTCCGGATCGTCCTCGATCTGGTCGTCGCTCCAGGTGGCGGCGATGAAGGCGAGGCTGTCGGCCCAGGCCTTGGGCGGCACCAGCAGGGTCGCCAGCGACATCTTGCCGCCGTCGAAGCCGGCCAGGTGCAAGGCCGTGACCTGCGGCGGGATGCTGGAGAGCACCTCGACCACGGCCAGGTCGCCGTACTGGTCGGCGGCGTCGGAAAAGGCCTGCTCGGCGTGCTGCAGCGAGCCGGCCAGCACCAGCTCGGTCACTTGCCGGGTCAGCGCCGGCAGATTGCTCTTGATTTCATCGGACATCGTCGGCTCCATCCTGGTCGAACATCTGGGCGAACTCGTCGGTCACATCGTCGTCGTCATGCCTGTCGTCGCCATCGTCGTTGGCGCTGAGCTGGTCGAGCGACTGGTCGTCGTCGTCCCACAGGCGCGGGTTCTTGTAGAGGAAGGCGGTGATGATCGCCTGGCGCGCCAGGTCGGGGCAATTCTCGCCGATCGCCGCGTACATCTTGGCGGCCTCGGCGCCGGCGCAGGAGGCCATCGCCAGCACCTTGGCCGGATCGCCGTATTCGTAGTCCTCGCTCTCGGCCAGCAAGCCCTTCGGATTGTTGAAGGCGATATGGTCGACCAGCGCGAAGCTGAGCATGTTGACGTCGTCGATGCCGCCACCGTCGGCGTACTCGCCGACCAGCGCGTTGACCATGTTCGCGTAATTCTTGCGGTTTGGCGGATCGCCCAGAATGCCGTCGATCTGGCCGCCCAGCTCGCGCGACTGATAGGCAAATTCAGGGTGTACTTTTCTCATTTTTCTCTTTCAATATGGTTCTGCGGCGCCGCTGCGCCGAGCGCGGATCCGGCGCCGCCGGCGCCGCGATTCGCCGCTTGATTTTTTGCCTGATTAGCGCTCAATCGGCCGGCAGACTGGTGCCGTGCAGGCTGAACACCGAGCGCCACAACGCATAGGCCTCCGCCTCCGGGTCAATCACGATACGGTGGTTCACGCTTTGATCGTATTCGGCGCGCTTGGCCGGGTCGCCCAGGATTTCATAGGCCTTGGTGATGCTCTTGAAGCGCGCCTCGGCGCCCGCGGCGGTGTTGCGGTCGGGGTGGAAGCGCATCGCCAGCGAGCGATACACCTTCTTGATCTCGTCGTCGCTGGCATTCGGGGCGACGCCGAGGACGTTGTATAAATTTTCTGCCATGACACAAAACTCCGGGCAGCGCCCAAACGGTGAAGGACGGATTATCCTATAGAAAAGGGACGCCGTCCGGTACGCACGTGAAATGAGGCCAGCAACCGGCGCCGTCCGAGGCGGCAAAGCGCCCCGCTTACGGTAAAATGCCGGCCAACCGCCACTTCTAAAGCATTCCAATATGAGCAACGATCCCACCAGCACGGCTGCGACGCCCTCGTCCAATTTTCTGCGCGCCATCATCGAATCGGATTTGGCGGCCGGCACCCATGCGCGCGAGGGCTTGCCGCCCGTGATCACGCGCTTCCCGCCGGAGCCGAACGGCTACCTGCACGTCGGCCACGCCAAGTCGATCTGCCTGAACTTCGGCCTGGCGCGCGACTACGGCGGGCGCTGCAACCTGCGCTTCGACGACACCAATCCGGCCAAGGAAGAACAGGAATACGTCGACACCATCATCGACAGCGTGAAATGGCTGGGCTTCAGCTGGCAGCAAAGCGGCCCGAACGGCACCGAGGAACACCTGCATTACGCCAGCGACTATTTCGAGCAGCTCTATGCGATGGCCGAATACCTGATCAACTCCGGCTTCGCCTACGTCGACAGCCAGAGCGCAGAGCAGATGGCGGCCAACCGCGGCAACTTCAACGAGCCGGGCCAGGATTCGCCGTTCCGCAACCGTCCGCGCGAGGAGTCGCTGGAACTGTTCCGCGCCATGCGCGCCGGCCAGTTCCAGGACGGCGAGCACGTGCTGCGCGCGCGCATCGGCGACGACGCGATGGCCTCGCCGAACATGAACATGCGCGACCCGGCGATCTACCGCATCCGCCACGCGCACCACCACCGCACCGGCGACCAGTGGTGCATCTATCCGATGTACGACTACACGCATCCGATTTCGGACGCGCTGGAAAACATCACCCATTCGGTCTGCACGCTGGAATTCCAGGATCACCGCCCGTTCTACGACTGGCTGCTGGCCACGCTCGCGCCGGGCGGCTTCTTCCGCCAACCGGTGCCGCGCCAGTATGAGTTCGCGCGCCTGAACCTGACCTATGTCGTGACCAGCAAGCGCAAGCTGCGCCAGCTGGTCGACGAGGCCATCGTCGACGGCTGGGACGATCCGCGCATGCCGACCATCGTCGGCCTGCGCCGCCGCGGCTTCACGCCCGAGTCGATCCAACTGTTTTGCGAGCGCATCGGCGTGACGCGCTCGGACGGCTGGATCGACATGAGCACGCTCGAGGGCTGCCTGCGCGAAGACCTCGATCCGAAGGCGCCGCGCGCCACCGCCGTGCTGCGTCCCTTGAAACTGATCATCGACAACTTCGGCGAGCACGACAGCGTCGAGTGCGGCGCGCCGGTGCATCCGCACTTCCCCGAGCGCGGCGTGCGCAGCTTCCCGATCACCAAGCAATTGTGGATCGAGGAGGACGATTTCATGGAAGTGCCGAGCAAGGGCTATTTCCGGCTGTATCCGCCGCAGGACGACAAGCCGGGCAGCCGCGTGCGCCTGCGCTACGGTTATGTGATCGAGTGCACCGGCTTCGACAAGGATGCGGACGGCAAGCTCATCGCCGTGCATTGCAATTATTTCGCCGACAGCAAATCGGGCACCGAGGGCAGCGCCAACTACAAGGTCAAGGGCAACATCCACTGGGTCAGCGCGGCCACCGCGCTCGAGGCCGAGGTGCGCCTGTACGACCGCCTGTTCACCGATCCGCAGCCCGATGCCGGCGGCAAGGATTTCAAGTCGGTGCTCAATCCGAACGCCAAGGAAGTGGTGACGGCGTATCTGGAACCGGGCATGGCCGGCGCCCTGCCCGACCAGCGCTTCCAGTTCGAGCGGCACGGTTATTTCGTGGCCGACCGGGTCGACACCGTCGCCGGCAAACCGGTCTTCAACCGGATCACCACGCTCAAAGACAGCTGGAGCAAGTAATTCCGGCGCGGCGGGTGCGGCATGTAGCCCAGCCGCATCCGCCGGCCATTCCCATCTCATCGAGCCGCCACGCGGACGCCACAGGCCCGCGGACGACTCGCGCCCGGCCAGTTTAGGCCTTAGGCCGCCATCAGTTCGCGCAATTCACGAATGCTGAAGTCGCTGATTTCATGCATGCGGATCAGGATGGTGGCCCCGATCGGCAAGGTGTTGTGGCGGATTTTGCTGATGACCGGCGGCGCCACTTCCAACGCGCGCGACAAGGCGGCGTCGTTTTTCAACTGCAGCTTTTCGATGATCGCGTCGAGGACGCGGTTCGGGTTGTAGGTCGGTGATGCGGTGATTTGTTTGATAGACATAATAAAGTTCGCGCTTTTCTAACAGGTGAAAACATGCTGGTTAAGCATGATGCTTGAAAAAATTTCATGGGCACGCGCTAGCAACAACGCATTGATTGGGCGTTTTCTAGCGTGAGAGCAACATAATACAACTTTTCCGTTAATTATTGGCTAATTTAGAACGATTTTGTGACTATTGGAGAGATTTGACGCACATCATATGTGCTAGAGAATAACGCAAAAACGGGGAACGTGCAGGAAGGTGGCGATTAGTGCGGGCGGTCAAAGCCGCCGACGCAAAAGGCCCATTCGACGGCGAGCAGCGCGGTGAGCTGAGCGAGCTTGGCGGGAAAAAACAAGGTGCGGGTGCCGACCCCGCTGGTCCAGAAGTCGTCGCAGCTCGACCAGCCCAACTGGCGCCGGATCTGCTCGGGCGCGGGCGGCGGCAGATGCTCGGCCGTGCGCTGCCGCATGTAAGCGCGCACCTGCTCTTTGCTAGGATGAGTAATGTGATGCATTGCACCTCCCGGACGGCGCCGCAACCGGTGGGTCGGCTCCTATGCCTGGCGCCACCTGAGGATCACGACACCGCACAGCATATCGTCGATATGGCCGATGCCACCTTGACGTATGTCAAAAATGCAATAATTTAACACCCTTATTTCGCCGCGCAATCACTTGTTCTTGCTCTCGAGCAAGGTCTTGGCGCCCCGATGTGCGCGCTCGCCGGATTATTTTGGCCGGCGCACTTCCACCACGCGCCGCGCCAGGGCGTCGCCGACGCACGCATAGCGCAGCCGCACGCCCAGTTCGGCCTTCATGCGCCGATTGCTCATCCGCCGCGACTCCGACATGAACGAGAGCAGCATCGGCGACACCTCGCGTTCGAGCGCGGCGCGCGCCAGGCGGGCCGGACGCGGCAAGGCGAAGGCGTCGGCCACCGCGTCGAAATAGTCGCCCATCTTCATCTCGCTGTCGTCGACTGCGTGATAGACCCGTCCCGGCAGGCCGCGGTACAACGTCCGCTCGATGATGCGCGCCAGGTCGTCCGCGTGAATGTGGTTCGTATACACATCGTCCGGCGCGCTCAAGGCCGGCGTGCCCTGCTCGAGGCGCTTGAGCGGCAAGCGTGCGGCCGCGTAAATGCCGGGCACGCGCAAGATCGACAGGACGCTATGGCTGCCCACGGCCCAGCGTCGCAAGACCTGCTCGGCGTCGACGCGGCGCCGGGCGCGCGCGTTTTGCGGCGCAACGGCGCGGGTTTCGTCGATCACGGCGCCGCCGCAGTCGCCATAAACGCCGCTGGTACTGATATAAACCAGGCGTGCGCGCTCGGGTAAAATGGCGGCCAGGTTGCGCGTGCGCCGGTCCAGTGCACCGTCCGGCTGCGGCGGCGCCAGATGCACGATGTAGGGCGCCAGATGCGCCATGCGGCGCAACGTCGCGCGCCGGTCGAGATCGGCGACGATGGGCACCGCACCCCACGCAGAGGCGGACCTTCGCTACGTTCATGCGATGGACGGTGAGGGAGCACGAAAGCTCCGGATCGCGCTGATCGACGACGAGCCAGGCTACCTGCGCGCCATCCTGCGCAAGGCCCCGGACTTCTATGAGATCGACACCTACCTGTCGGGCGAGGCCCTGCTGGCTGCCTTGGGAGAGCAT
>JACMLV010000828.1 GCA_014379395.1 Burkholderiaceae bacterium | reverse complement strand
CATCCAGTCCATCACGGCGGCGCCGTTGTGCACTTCGCCGATCTTGTGGCTGACGCCGGTGTAGAACAGGATGCGTTCGGTGGTGGTGGTCTTGCCGGCGTCGATGTGGGCGCTGATGCCGATGTTCCGATAGCGCTCGATAGGGGTTTTGCGGGTCATCACAATCTCCTGTAAACCACGGGCACACATGGGGCGGGTGGAGCTGAAAGTCTAACAGACATGGCCGCCAGTTGCGCGGCCGCGTGCCCGTCGCGCTGGGCGGCCGATTAGTTGCTGTGGGATCATCAACGAGGGCGAGGCGGGCGAACCGGCACGGACAAGACGGGGCGTCAAGACGGCGCGTCAAGACGGCGCGTCAAACAGCGGAGCGAACCGCGCCAGCACGTTGCACTGGGCTGGCGTTAGTGCGGGGGGGCGAGCAGCCGCCCGGCGAAGGCGTCGGCCGGGATCGGCCGGCCGTAGTGATAGCCCTGCGCCTGACGGCAGCGCCGCGCCAGCAGGAACGCCGCCTGCTCGGCCGTTTCGACGCCCTCGGCGATGACGTCGCACTGCAAGCCCTCGCACATGCCGATCACGGCGCTGACGATGGTCGCGTTATAGGCGTGGGTGGCGATCTCGCGCACGAAGGACTGGTCGATCTTGAGCACGTCGATCGGAAAATGGCTCAGGTAGCTCAGGCTCGAATAGCCGGTGCCGAAGTCGTCGATCGTGAGCCGCACGCCGAGTCGCTTCAACTCGCCGAGCACCTGCACGGCCGCGTCGGCATGCTGCATCAGCACGCTTTCCGTCAATTCCAGCTCCAGGTGGCGCGGCTCGACCTGCGTGTCGGCCAGAATGGCGCGCACCTCGTCGATGAAATGGCGGTTGCGGAATTCCAGCGCCGAGATATTGACCGACACCGGCACCAATGGCACGCCCTGCCGGCGCCAAGCCTGCATCTGGCGGCAAGCCTGTTGCATCACCCAGCGCCCGATCGGCACGATCAGGCCCGCATCCTCGGCGATGGGAATGAAGTGGACCGGCGACACCAGGCCGCGGCGCGGGTGGTGCCAGCGGATCAGCGCCTCGGCGCCCACCGTGGCGGCGCTGGCCAGGTCGACCTTGGGCTGGTAATACAGCTCGAACTCGCCATGCTCGAGCGCGTGGCGCAAGTCGCTCTCGACGGTTTGCCGCTCGACCGAGCGCAGATTCATCTCCGCCGTGAAGAATTGCACATTGTTGCGCCCGCTATCCTTGGCGTGGTACATCGCCAGGTCGGCGTTCTTGATCAAGGTTTCGGCGTCCTGCCCGTCGAACGGATAGACGCTTACGCCGATGCTGGTCGAAACCTGCAATTCGTGGTCGGCGATGTGGTGCCGCGCGGCGAGCGCGGCGATGATTTTCTCGGCGCTGACGGCGGCGGCGTCGGCGCGCTCGATCTCGGCCAGCAGGATGATGAATTCGTCGCCGCCGGTGCGGCTGACGGTGTCCGAGCTGCGCACGCAGGCGCTCAGGCGCTGGGCGACCGACTGCAGCAGCCGGTCGCCGATGCCGTGCCCGAGCGAATCGTTGATGTGCTTGAAGTGGTCGAGGTCGAGGAACAGCACCGCCAGCTGGGCGCCGCAGCGCCGGGCCAGTCCGATGGCCTGGGTCAAGCGGTCGTTCAACAGCATCCGGTTGGGCAAATTGGTCAGGAAGTCGTGCTGCGCCAGATGGGCCATCTGGTGCGCCAGTTCCCGTGTCTTGCTGATGTCGCGCAGCACGATGACCATGCCGCCGATCTCGCCGCCGGCCTGGTCGCGGATGGCCGCCGCCGTGTATTCGATCGACGCCTCGCTGCCGTCGCGCCGGATCAGGACCGCGTGGCGCACCATGCGCGCGCCCTCGCTCCCGGCGGACGCGAAAACCAGCGGCACCGGGGCGCCGGTGTCGTACTCGACGATGTTGAACACTTGCGCCAGCGGCTGGCCGCGCGCCGCCTCGCTCGACCAGCCGGTCATTTGCTCGGCCACCTTGTTCAGATACAGCAGCGTGCCGTCGATGTCGGAACTGAGGACGGCGTCGCCGATCGACTCGAGCGTGACGCGGCTGCGCTCGCGCGCCTCGTGCAGTGTCGCCAGCACCTTGTTGCGCTCGGTGATATCGCGGATCGCGGCCAGCACTGCGGGGGCGCCGTCCGCCTTGATCGGACTGAGCAGGATATCGACCGGGAATTCGCTGCCGTCCTTGCGCCGACCCGACAACGCCAGCCCGCTCCCCATCGGCCGCTGATGCGGCGCCTCCAGGTAGCCCAGGCGCTGTCTCAGGTGCGCGCCGCGCAAGCGCTCGGGCACCAGATATTCGATCATTTGCCCGATCAATTCCACGCGCGAATAACCGAACGCCTTTTCCGTCTGCCGATTGACCAATATCAGCCGGCCCTCGCCATTGACGACCACGAGCGCGTCGGGCGAGGCTTCGAACAAATCCTGGAACAACGCGAAAATGTCATCCACCTGAACCGCCTTTCGTATCCGGCATCCATCAATGCGCCCGCACGCCTTGACGCGCCGGATCCGGCTGCAAGCATCGGCGCCACTTTTGATAATCGTTCAATGTTAGATGTTCGCGCCGCTCCGCAAGTTCTGCGGCGGCGATCGAGCGGCGCCACTCTGATGTCAGGTCGACGAGGCCACAGTCTCAGCGACACCATCGCAGAGACTGTCAACACCGCGACCGCCAGCGACGGCCGGTAGCTTGAGTGAAAAATTGGGATCCCGGGGAGGCGCAGTGGAACGGAAAGCCGGGTTAAGCGTTAAGCTCGACGGCGCCTGGCGCCGGCTGACGATTAACCAGAGATCCGTCGCATCGACCGACTTCTAGCGCGGCACTCATCAGCGCCGCCGCGGCCTCACTGCCCCAGGCAGATGATCTTGGTGATGTATTCGTGCGCGTTGGCCTTCTTCGAGGTCGCCCAGTCGATCACCTGCTTGGCTTCGGCGACCGTCATGACGCTCGCCTTGTCCTTCGACTTGATGAAGGACACGCCTTCGAAGGCGCCCTCTTTGCTGCGCATGACTTTGGCGAACACGGGCGGCTTCTTGTCGCCATCGCTGATTTTGTTTTGCTGGACGAGGTAGCGCTGGTCGATCTGTTCCATAGGGTGCGTCTATTCAGACTGAAAAATGAGAAGGGACGAAATATAGCCGATGGCCGCCCGGCGCGGGCGCTTTTTAAGCGAAAAAACGGACGTGGCCGCCCCGCCCGCCGCGTTCGTCAGGCGTAGGCGGCGATGCCGTAGGCCGACAGCGACTCGGCCTGCGCGGCTATGCTGGCCGACAACACCGTTTGCAGCGAGGGAATCGAGCCGCCGGCGCGGTACTGGAAACTGACCTGCAGGACGTCGCCGGCGACGGCCACCAACGGCTTGGCCAGCGGCAGGGACATGTAATGGTTGAGCCAGTCGATCGTGGTGCCGCGCTCGCTGACCACGGCCAGGATGTTCTTGGTGACGAAGCGCAGCGCGTTGACGGTGCCGCTGCGCTCGACGGCGAAGCTGCCCTCGAAGCGGAACAGGGCGTCGGTCGGCTGGCTGAAGTCGATGATGCTG
>JACMLV010000011.1 GCA_014379395.1 Burkholderiaceae bacterium | reverse complement strand
TTGATGCGGTCGGTCGAGCCCATCGACGTACCGCCATATTTGTGGACGATTAATGCCATAAGAATGAAGTTTCCGCGCAATAAAGAAAAAAAGGAGGGCTTTACTCTACATGCTGCCATGCGAAATAACAAGAAAAAACCCCATATTTGCCCCGTATTCGCCCCAGATTTGAGACGGATTCGAGACAAAGAATCCAAGAAGTCCGACCGGCCGCCCGCCCGCCGCTATTGGGCGGCCCAGCGCAGCCGGATGCGGCTCGCCGCGTCCGCGCTCAGGCGGTGCCAATCCATGCCGATGCCGGCCGCGAACAGCAATTGCTGGCCGGCGAAGACGATCGGCAGGCGCGCGCGCTCCCAGGCCGGCACGTCGCGCGCCTGGTAGTGATACTTCAGGCTCCGGGTGGGCCGGTTGGCGGCCGGCTTCAGATGTTCGCCGCCCTTGCGGAAGTCGATCGTCAGGGGCTGCCCGCGCAACCAGGCCGCGTCGATGCCCGGCTCCGCCGCGGCGTCCGCGCCCGCGTCTGCCACCGCATCCGCGACCGCATCTGCGACCGCATCGAAATACAGCGCGCCGCCGTAGGCCGGAAACGCGATCCGCGCCTCGCCCTGCCAGACAAAACCCTGGCCGGGCCGGTCCTCATCGCCCTCCTCGCGGGTGCCGGCCAGGTCGAGCTGCTTGGGCGTCAGGTACAGGCGCTCGCGATAGCGCCGCACGTCGCAGTCGGGATGCGTCACCAGCAACTGCGCGTCGGGCCGCGCTTCGAGCAATTGCACCAGCATCTCGGCCAGCCAGGCGGTCGATGGCATGCGCAGGCCGCGCGTGCCGAACCAGTGGCGCAGCAGGTTGTGGCAGCGGTCGACGCTCATGCGCCGCAGCTTGCCGACGTCGAGGCATTCGCCGTCCAGGCAATCGGCCAGATCCTGCGTCGCCAGTTCGGTCAGCAGGCGCTGCGCCGATTGGGCGTGCTGCGCGCTGCGCGCGAAACGTTGCTGGAAGCCGGGAAAGGCCGCCGCCAGCGCCGGCATCACCTGGTGCCGCAGGGCGTTGCGGGCGAAGCGCGGATCGCGGTTCGATTCGTCGTCGACGTGGACGATGCCGCGCGCGGCGACGTAGTCCGCCATCTGCTTGCGCGAGGCGGCCAGCAGCGGCCGCGCCATCACCAGGTCGGGATTGGCGAGCAGCTCGGGCGCGGCGTTGGCCGCGTCCATGCCGGACAGGCCGGCCGTGCCGGAGCCGCGCAGCAATTGCAGCAACACGGTTTCGGCCTGGTCGTCGAGGTGGTGCGCGGTCAGCAGCAGCTTGACGCCGTGATCGCGGCACAGCGCGCCGAGCGCCGCGTAGCGGCTCTTGCGGGCCGCCTCCTCGGTGCCGCTGGCGGCCACGTTGTGCAGCGCGACGCGGCGCGCCTCGAAAGCAACGCCCAGCTCGGCGCAGGCGCGCTCGCAATGCGCGAGCCAGTCGTCGGCGTTGTCGCTGATGCCGTGGTGAATGTGGAAGGCGTGCAGCGCGATGCCCTTGCGCTGCGCGTAATCGTGGGCCAGGTGCAGCAGCGCCGAGGAATCGAGGCCGCCGCTGAGCGCGATCGCCATGCCGGCGAGCGGCTCGGGGCCGTGCTGGGGAACGCGTTGAAAACCCGCCTCCAGCGCGTGCGCGAACATGTCGGGCAGGTTCGCGGTTTGTTGCTTCTTCAAAAACTTGCTCCAGTTGCCGGCCCGACGCACTCAAGCCGGACCGGGCGCGCGCTGTCACTCCAGCGGCGTGGTTTCCTTGAATTTGCCGTAGCTCATCAGCTTCTGGTGGCGCGCCTCCAGCAAGTCCTTGGTTTTCATGCCGTGGAACTGGCGCAGCGAGTCGGCCAGCGCGCGCTTGAGCAGCGTCGCCATCTGTTTCGGGTCGCGGTGGGCGCCGCCCAGCGGCTCGTTGACGATCTTGTCGATCAGGCCCATCGCCTTCAGGCGGTGCGCCGTCAGACCCAGCGCTTCGGCCGCGTCGGAGGCGCGCTCGGCGGTCTTCCACAGGATCGAGGCGCAGCCTTCGGGCGAGATCACGGCGTAGGTCGCGTATTGCAGCATCAAGACCGCGTCGCCGACGGCGATCGCCAGCGCGCCGCCGGAGCCGCCCTCGCCGATGATGGTGGCGATCAACGGCACTTTCAGCTCGGCCATCACGTACAGGTTGTGGCCGATCGCCTCAGACTGGCCGCGCTCTTCGGCGTCGATGCCGGGAAAGGCGCCCGGCGTGTCGACGAAGGTGAAGATCGGCAGGTTGAATTTTTCGGCGACTTTCATCAGGCGCATCGCCTTGCGGTAGCCCTCCGGCTTGGGCATGCCGAAGTTGCGCAGCGCGCGCTCCTTGGTGTCGCGCCCCTTCTGGTGGCCGATCACCATGCACGGCTGGCCGTTGAAGCGGGCCAGGCCGCCGACGATGGAGAGGTCGTCGGCGTAGCTGCGGTCGCCGTGCAGCTCGTGGAAGTCGGTGAAGATTTCGTTCACGTAATCCATCGTGTACGGACGCTGCGGATGGCGCGCGATCTGCGCCACCTGCCAAGGGGTCAGCTTGGCGTAGATGTCCTTGGTCAATTGCTGGCTCTTCTTGGCCAGGCGGTCGATCTCTTCGGAGATGTCGACGGCCGAATCGTCCTGCACGAAACGCAGTTCTTCGATCTTGGCGTCAAGTTCGGC
>JACMLV010000100.1 GCA_014379395.1 Burkholderiaceae bacterium | reverse complement strand
CGTCGCGCACCACCAAGAGCGCCGAGTTCTCGTCGAACAGGGTGGCGCCGTCGCGCGCCGCGCCGCGCGCCTTGCCGACGCCGTCGCGCGCGATCTGCGCCGCCTGCAAGGCGTTCAACTGGCGCTTGATGAGCGGGAAGGTGAGCCACACCAGCGCGTTGAAAAAATCGTGCAGGTTCTCGCGCGTGGGCACGCCGGCGGTGGCGCCGATGAATTCCTCGTAGGCGGTGCCCTCGGGCAGCGAGGCTTGCGGGACGAACGAGAGCGCCATGCCGCTGTCGTTGCGCAGCCCCATGGCGGCGGCCTGCTCGTTGAGCGGGCCGATGATGCCGTCCGCGCCCATATTGAGGCGGGCGTTGGCGTCGGCCACCGAGGCCAGCCACGGACGGCTCCAGTCGATCGTCGTCAGCATCGCGCTTACACCAGCTTCCAGTTGATGGTTTCGCCGGCATTGAGCGGCACGACCTGCGCGTCGGCCAGCGGCAGCGTGGCCGGCAGCGTCCATTGTTCGCGCCGCAGCGTGACCGTGCCGGCGTTGACCGGCAGGCCGTAGAAGGCCGGGCCGTGCAGGCTGGCGAAGCCTTCCAGTTGGTCCAGCGCGCCGGCGCGCTCGAACGCCTCGGCGTACAGCTCCATCGCGTGCAGCGCGGTGTAGCAGCCGGCGCAGCCGCAGGCCGCCTCTTTCGCGCCCTGCGCGTGCGGCGCCGAGTCGGTGCCGAGGAAGAAGCGCTCGTCGCCGCTGGTGGCGGCCGTCATCAGGGCCAGCCGGTGGTCTTCGCGCTTCAGGATCGGCAGGCAGTAGTAATGCGGCCGGATGCCGCCCTTGAAGATCTCGTTGCGGTTGTAGAGCAGGTGGTGCGCGGTGATGGTGGCGGCGATCGGGCCGTCGGCCTCGGCCACGTACTGCGCCGCGTCCTTGGTGGTGATGTGCTCGAACACCACGGCCAGCGCCGGGAAGTCGCGCCGCAGCGGACGCATGACGCGCTCGATGAAGACCGCCTCGCGGTCGAAGATGTCGATCTCCGGGTCGGTCACCTCGCCGTGCACGAGGAAGGGCATGCCCACCTCCTGCATCGCTTCGAGCGTCTTGTGGCAGTGTTTCAGGTCGCTCACCCCGGCGTCGGAGTTGGTGGTCGCGCCGGCCGGATACAGCTTGACGGCGTGGACGATGCCGCTGTCCTTGGCGCGCCGGATCTCGTCGGGCGCGGTGTTGTCGGTCAGGTACAGCGTCATCAACGGCTCGAACGCCATCCCGGCCGGCAGCGCGGCCAGGATGCGCGCGCGGTAGGCCTGCGCGTCGGCGGTGGTGGTGACGGGCGGCTTCAGGTTCGGCATCACGATGGCGCGGCCGAACTGGCGCGCGCTGTGCGGCAGCACGCTGGCGAGCGTGGCGCCGTCGCGCAGGTGCAGGTGCCAGTCGTCGGGACGGGCGATGGTCAGGCTGGTTGGGGTTTCGATAGTGGACATGGCGGCTCTCAAATTCGGATGCGTCATTTTACCTGTTGCTTGTGCTGTAAGGGGAACCGCCCCCGGCCCGGTTTGGCGGCTATGGACGGCGGCATTTCCGTGCGTTTTTGAAGGCGCGCCGGGCGGCCCGGCCGACGCCCGCGATTGCGCAAATCCGTCCCGGGCCGGTAGACTGCACAGACACTTTTCCCCGCTTCGCAGAAAGCCGCGCCATGACGATCCCGCTGACCCGCCTGCCCTCGCTGGACCTGATCCGCGGTTTCGTCGCCGTCGGCCGCCGCATGAGCATCACGCTGGCGGCGCGGGAGCTGTGCCTGACCCAGTCGGCCGTCAGCCGCCAGGTCCAGGCGCTCGAAGAGATGCTGGCCGTGAAGCTGTTCGTGCGCGGCCACCGCTCGCTGACCATGACGCCCGAGGGCGAGCGCCTGTTCCGCAGCGCCGACGGCGCCTTGCAGCAGTTGCAGGACGTGATCGGCGCGATGACGGCCGGCGCGGCGCGGCGGCCTGTGACGATCACCTCCAGCGTCGGCGTGGCCGGCCTGTGGCTGCTGCCGCGCCTGGGCAGCTTCCAGCAGGCCGCGCCCGGCATCGACGTGCGCATCTCGGCCAACAACCGCATCAGCGACCTGCGCAACGACGGCATCGACCTGGCGATCCGCTACTGCGCCACCGACGCCATGCCGGACGGCGCGCTGCCGCTGTTCGGCGAAACCGTGGCGCCGGTGGCCCATCCGTCGCTCGGTCTGTCCACCATCGACGCGCCGCAAATTCTGGAGCGGCACACCCTGCTCGAATTCGACGGCGAGTACCGGCCCTGGCTGAAGTGGCCGGACTGGCTGAAAAGCCAGGGCTGGGAGGGCGTCAAGCCGAAGGGCGTGCTGCGCTTTAACCATTACGACCAGGTGATCCACGCCGCCATCGCCGGCCAGGGGATCGCGCTCGGCCGCGTCGAAATGATCAGCGAGATGCTGGCCGACAAACGCCTCGTCACGCTGGCCGCGCCCGGCCCCGCGCTGGTCACGTCGCACGCGTACTACCTGATCCAGGCCGAGTCGCCGGCGCGCGCCGAGGTGCGGGAAGTGGTTCATTGGATCATGTCCGAAGCGGCGCGCACGTCGGCCTGGCGGCGCGGGCCGGCTTGACGATGCGGCCCGGCGCGTCTGCCGGCAGGCGGCCCGACTGGAGCCAGGCCAGCGCGAGCGGCCACAGCGTCGCCTCGTGGCGCTCGTGAAAGAACGCGAAGTGGCCGATCTGCGCCAGCCCGGCGTCGGCCGGCGCGAGGTGCAGATGGGTCGTCGCGCTGTTGTCGAAGTAGCCGAGCAGGCGCTCGACCGCCGCCGGCGTGCCGTACTCGTCGTCGCTGACGCTGAGCGCCAGCGTCGCCCCTTCCATCGCGGCGAAGCCGGCCACCATCTGGTCGCGCTGGGCTTCCGATAGCTCGCGCCGGTAGGCGTCTTCGAAGCGCGGGTGGCGCGCGGTCCAGTCGCGCACCACGCCGCGCGGCGTATCCTCCAGCCAGCCGAGGCGCTTGCCGGGAAAGTAGCCGAACAAGGCGGCCAGCGCCGGCATCGCGACATGCCACTTGAGCAGCATCCCGAGCCGCTTTTTGGGCGCGTAATCGCCCCAGTACGCGAACTGCGCGCCCATCGTGAACACGCGGCCGATCAGGCGGTTCGACGGCGCCAGCCCGATCAGAAAGCCGCCCACGCTGTGCGCCACCACCTGCACCGGCTGGCCCGGAAAAGCTTCGTTCGCATGGCGCAGCACCGCCTCGAAATCGAGCCGGCCCCAGTCGATCCAGCTGGCCCGGAAGCCCTTGAGCGTGGCCGGGCGCGATTCGCCGATGCCGCGGTAGTCGTAGGTGATGACGTCGAAGCCGCGCGCATGCAGGAAGCCGGCGAAGCGCGCGTAATAGCGGCAGCGCACCGAAGTGGCGGGATTGACGATGACGACCGGGCGACCACGGCGCGCCTCCGCCACATCCGCCGCATGGCGCCAGACGAAGCCGCGCAGCGGGTACCCGTCAGACGCCGAAATCTCCAGCGTGGCCGGTGATGCGGACAGGTCGCGCATCTCGCTCATGCCGTGCAGCAGATGGAAAAAGTGAGCGCTCCGGCGCCCTTGCGCGAATGCAGGACCGGCGTGGCCGAACGCGCGTTTTTCGACAACCCCGCCCGCCCCGCTTTGGCCGCGTCGATCCGCAGCGCCGCGTCCTTGCAGGCGTAGATCAGCGTGAGCCCGTCGCGCTGGATGCGCAGCGACTGGCCGGCGCCCAGCACGACATCGTCGCGCTCGCCGTCCTGGGTGATCCACAACACGCCGCTGGCGCAGCTCACCTGCGAGCCCCGCGCGTCGAACAGCTTGAGCATCTGGGCGCGCGGCATCTCGATCTGCGCGACGTCGAAATTCATCTTCATGATCAGCTCCGGTTCGCCGACTTGGTCAGGCCCGCTGCAATTGCCGGGCACAGGTGACAAGTTACACGTCGCGGCGGCGTGGCTCAAACGACATTTCGGGAGGATTCGCATGCGCGCCGGGAATGCGTGCGGGGTCAAGTGAGTGAAACACGATCGCGCCCGCCAGGAAAGTGCGAAGTCGCTTTTGCAAACGTGACGTCACTTCTCGGGGGCGGAGTAACATATCGACAGCCAGCTTGCATGACAGTGCTGGATGAAGAAAGGCCAACTATGAAAACATCATTCCCCCCTCTTAAAGTCGATCCGGAATTCCGAGCGGCGGTCGAAGAGATACTGGAACCGGGCGAGACTTTGTCGAGTTTCATGGAACAATCGTTGCGGCTCAATCTAGAGCGTCGGCTGGGGCAGCGCGATTTTCTTGCGCGCGGATTGGCGTCAAGGGAAGAGGCCAGACGCACCGGGGAATACTACTCGGCCACCGAGGTATTGGATGAACTCGATGCGATGCTCAGCGATGCCGAACTCAAGGCCGGGAAGTGAAATTCCGCGTGCGCTACACCAAGGCCGCAAAAGCCGATTTGCGCCGCCTGTATTCATTCTTGCTCGACATCGATTTGGGCTTGGCCCGGCGCATGCGAAATGCCATTTCTCAAGGGATGAGCATGCTTGAGGACTTCCCTCAAGCATGTAGAAAAGTCACCGGGAGTGCGCCTTTTTTACACGAGCTCGTCATCCCATTCGGCGCAGCCGGTTATGTCGTGCTGTTCGAGGTCGAGGACAATCACACGGTGACCATTCTGGCCATCCGCCATCAGCGCGAAAGCGACTATCACTAGGAGTCTGTCGGACTTAGGCTCGTCGGCTGCAAAAATACCTGGACGGTCCATATTTCGCCGTTTTCTCGGCCAATAGCTCGCTATTGGCACTGCGAAACCGTCAAAATCTGGCCTCGCCCAGCTATTTTTTCGCTTCG
>JACMLV010000827.1 GCA_014379395.1 Burkholderiaceae bacterium | reverse complement strand
TCCGGCCGCCGCCAGCCGGCGCGGCAAGTGGCCAACGCCATGACGGAAGACGACCAGGAGTGGCAGCAGTTCTAAGCGGGGCGCCGGCGCGGGCCCGCGCCTGGGCGTGCGCGGTGGACGTCCTATCGTGCGCGCGGCGCCATCCAGTAGAATCGGCAGCGCCCCCGCCCGCCTAATCCAGGCGCGCACTCCGAGGAGCGTCCATGCCAAATCTGCCCGCCATCGCATCCGACCTGTCCTGGCCCTTCGCCATGGCGCTGGCCTGGGTCGCCGGCGAATACGGCCACCGCTGGAGCGGCCTGCCGCGCATCAGTTTCTACGGCCTGGCCGGCTTCGCAATGGCCCAGCTCGGCGTGCTGCCGCACGGCGGCGCCGCGCCGGTCCTGATCCTGGCCGACGTCGCCTTCGGCCTGATCCTGTTCGAGCTCGGCTACCGCATCAACCTGCGCTGGCTGCTCAGCAACCCGTGGCTGGCGGTGGCCGGCGTGGCCGAGGCGCTGGCCACCTTCGGCGCCGTCTACTGGGTCGCCGGCGCGCTCGGCGTGTCGAGCGTCGCCGCCATGCTGCTGGCCTCGCTGTCCATGGCCACCTCGCCGGCCACCGTGCTGCGCGTGGTCAACGAGGAGCGCAGCGCCGGCCAGGTCACCGAGCGCGTGCTGCACCTGGCCGCCTTCAATTGCGTGCTGGCCGTGTTCGCCTTCAACCTGGTGGTCGGCTTCCGCGTGTTCCACACCTCGGCCGACTTGCTGCAGGCGGCCTTCGGCAGCTTCAGCACGCTGCTCGCCTCGGGCGCGGCCGGCGCGCTGGCGGGCATCATCGTGCCGGCCATGCTGCGCCACCTCGGCGGCGTGGTGCAGGACGCCACCGTCGCCTTCGCCCTCTCGGTGATCCTGCTGGTCGGGTTGACCTACACCGGCAGCCTGTCGCCGCTGCTGGCCACGCTCGCCTTCGGCCTGGTGGCGCGCCACCGCCGGGTCGCCTTCAGCCAGGCGCAGCGCAACTTCGGCGCGCTCGGCGAGGTGCTCACCGTGCTGCTGTTCGTGTACGCCGCCTCGACCCTGGAATGGAGCAAGGTTGCCGCCGGCGCCGCCCTGGCATTGGCCATGATCGGCGCGCGCCTGCTCGCCAAGGTGGGCGCGGTGGCCCTGTTCGCGCCGCTCAGCGGCATCACCTGGCGCAAGGGCTGGCTGACCGGCCTGGCGTTGACGCCGATGTCGGTGGTGGTGGTCTTGCTGCTCGAACACGCGCGCCAGCAGGGCGTCGTCTTCGCCGACGAACTGAGCGTGCTGGCGGCGATGATCCTGATGCTGGAGCTGGCCGGCCCGATCGTGCTCCAGCGCGCCCTGATCTGGGCCAGCGAAAACCAGCACGAGGACGCGACGGCAACGACCGCGCCGGCCGAGCCGGCCAAACCGGCCGAGCCGCAAGCCGCCCCACCCAAATCGCGCGCAACGGAGCCCTGATATGCCCCTCGAACCGTTCAAGGAATCGGCCGCGCTGACCTTCGGCGTCGAGCTCGAACTGCAACTGGTGAACCTGTCCGACTACGACCTGACGGCAGCCAGCCCGGACCTGCTGCACCTGCTCGGCAAGGCGCCCTTCCCCGGCAACGTCACGCCGGAGATCACCGAAAGCATGATCGAGATAAATTCCAGCGTGCACACGCGGCACGCGCCGCTGCTGGCCCAGCTGCGGGCGATCCGCGACACCCTGGTGCGCGCCGGCGACACGCTCAACATCGGCATCTGCGGCGGCGGCACCCATCCGTTCCAGCAATGGGCGGCGCAAAAGATCTTCGCCAAGCCGCGCTTCCAGCAACTGTCCGAACTGTACGGCTACCTGGCCAAGCAATTCACCATCTTCGGCCAGCACGTGCACATCGGCTGCGCCTCGGGCGACGACGCCATGTTCCTGCTGCACTCGCTCAACCGCTACCTGCCGCACTTCATCGCGCTGTCGGCCTCCTCGCCCTTCGTGCAGGGGCGCGACACGCTGTTCGACTCGGCCCGCCTGAACTCGGTGTTCGCCTTCCCGATGAGCGGGCGGGCGCCGTTCACCCTCTCATGGGACGAGTTCGCCAACCAGTACTTCGCCAAGATGGAGAAGACCGGCATCGTCAAGAGCATGAAGGATTTTTACTGGGACATCCGGCCCAAGCCGGAATTTGGCACCATCGAACTGCGCGTGTGCGACACGCCGCTCACGGTCGAGCGCGCGGCGGCGCTGGCGGCCTACCTGCAGGCGCTGTGCCGGCACCTGCTCGAACGCGGCGAGGCGGCGCCGGCCGAGGACGACTATCTGGTCTACAACTACAACCGCTTCCAGGCCTGCCGCTTCGGGCTCGACGGCGCCATCACGCACCCGCAGACCTACGCCGGCACGGCCTTGCGCGACGACATCCTGGCGACCCTGCTGATGCTGGCGCCGCACGCCGAGGCCCTGAACAGCACGGGCGCGCTGCAACATCTGGCCGAGGTCGCCAGCGGCGCGGGCGACACGAACTTGAGCGGCGACGCCCAGTTCCTGCGCGCCGAATACGCGCGCCAGGGCAGCGCCGAAGGGATGGTGGACGCCGCGATCCGGCGCTTTCGCGCCTGAGTCCGACAGACGCCTAGGAGGCTGTCGGACTTAGGCTCGTCGGCCGCAAAAATACCTGGACGGTCCATATTTCGCCGTCTTCTCGGCCAATAGCTCGCTATTGGCACTGCGAAACCGTCAAAATCTGGGCCTCGCCCAGCTATTTTTTCGCTTCGACTCCCTAAGTCCGACAGCCTCCTAGTCGCATAAAGAGTACGAATCCGCCGCCCGCGCCGCCGCTCGTCCGTGGCGCCGCAGCCGTTGCGCGCGCTCTCTCGACGCCGCGTCGCGCGCAACGTTTCCTTCCCGGCTGACCGGGCTTGTTCCTGATGGCGCTGCGCGCTCGCGGCGGCGCGCAGCGGTTCGATGTGCCCGCAGCCGCACGGGCATGAGTGGGCGGCGGACTTACTTGTCCTTCCCTGGACGCCCGCCTTTCAATGGCGGCAAGGCGTCGAGCGCCTGCTTTAGACCGGGCGCGTCCATGTCGCCGACTTGGGCTAGCGCGACGCGCAGCAAGTCGTTTTTCTTCACCTCGATGCCCGCTTCCCGGCACGCCTTTTTGATTTCGGCCAGCGCCGCGTATTCCGTATCGAGCATCTCGCAGTGATCCCTGACCAGCTTCGGCTGCTTCGCCCCTTTCCGGGGCTGCGTGAGCGGTTCGGCTTTGACGGCAGGGATCGCGGAGTCGGTCTTTTTTGCGCGTGTGTTCATGGATTTCCCTCTTGCTTGGTTAACTATATAAACAATATGTTCCGAAATTGCGGGCTGGCTTCCGCGCGCTCATGCCGGGGCAGGCCCGGCCCGCTCGCCCGTCGATCTCAGAACTCTTCCCATTCCTCGGCCGCGCCGGCGCGCGCATTGGCCACGTGCTTGAATCGGGCGCGCGGCGCGGCTGGCATGGCCGC
>JACMLV010000826.1 GCA_014379395.1 Burkholderiaceae bacterium | reverse complement strand
TTGCGCAGGCGGATGCTCTTCGGCGTGATTTCGACCAGTTCGTCGTCGGCGATGAATTCGACCGCGTATTCGAGCGACATCTGGACCGGCGGCACCAGGCGCACCGCTTCGTCGGTACCGGACGAGCGCACGTTGGTCAGCTGCTTGCCCTTGATCGGGTTGACGACCAGGTCGTTGTCGCGCGAGTGGATGCCGATGATCATGCCTTCGTAGACCGGATCGTTGTGGACCACGAACATGCGGCCGCGGTCTTGCAGTTTCCAGATCGCGTAGGCGACGGCGGCGCCGTCGTCTTGCGAGATCAGCACGCCGTTGCGGCGGCCGGCCATTTCGCCCTTGGTGTTGTCGACCGGTGCGTACTCGTCGAAAATGTGGCTCATCAGGCCGGTGCCGCGGGTCAGGGTCATGAATTCGCCCTGGAAGCCGATCAGGCCACGCGCCGGAATGCGGTACTCGAGGCGCACGCGGCCCTTCGAGTCCGATTCCATGTTCTGCAGGTCGCCGCGGCGGCGGCCCAGTTCTTCCATCACGCCGCCCTGGTTGGCTTCCTCGACGTCAACGCTGAGCAGCTCGAACGGCTCGTGGCGCACGCCGTCGACCATCTTGTAGACCACGCGCGGACGCGACACGGCCATCTCGAAACCTTCGCGGCGCATGTTTTCGATCAGGATCGTCAGGTGCAATTCGCCGCGGCCGGAGACTTCGAAAATCGTGTCGTCGTCGGTCGGCGCCACGCGCAGCGCGACGTTGGCTTTCAATTCTTTGTCGAGGCGGTCGCGCAGCTGGCGGCTGGTGACGAACTTGCCTTCGCGGCCGGCCAGCGGCGAGTTGTTGACCATGAAGTTCATGGTCAGGGTCGGCTCGTCGACGGTCAGCATCGGCAGCGCGTCCGGGGTGTCCGGTGCGCAGATGGTCGAACCGATGCCGATGTCTTCGATACCGTTGATCAGGACGATGTCGCCGGCGACGGCTTCGTCGACCAGCACGCGCTCGAGGCCCTTGAAGTTCAAGACCTGGTTGATGCGGCCCTTGATCGGGGTCGAGTCGGGGCCGTTCAGGACGATGACGTCCTGGCCGGTCTTGATGCGGCCGCGCGAGATGCGGCCGATGCCGATCTTGCCGACGTAGGACGAGTAGTCGAGCGAGGTCACTTGCATCTGCAGCGGGCCGTCCGGATTGTCGTCGCGCACAGGAACGTGCTTCAGGATCGCTTCGAACAGCGGCTTCATGTCGCCTTCGCGGACGCTGTCGTCCAGGCTGGCGTAGCCGTTCAGCGCCGAAGCGTAGACGACCGGGAAGTCGAGTTGCTCGTCGGTGGCGCCGAGTTTGTCGAACAGTTCGAACGTGGCGTTGATGGCCCAGTCAGGACGCGCGCCCGGACGGTCGATCTTGTTGACGACGACGATAGGCTTGAGGCCCAGCGCCAGCGCCTTGCGGGTGACGAAGCGGGTCTGTGGCATCGGGCCTTCCTGGGCGTCGACCAGCAGCAGAACCGAGTCGACCATCGACAGCACGCGCTCGACTTCGCCGCCGAAGTCGGCGTGGCCAGGGGTGTCGACGATGTTGATGTGGGTGCCTTCGTACTCGACCGCGCAGTTCTTCGACAAAATCGTGATGCCGCGTTCTTTTTCGAGGTCGTTCGAGTCCATCACACGGGTTTCAACTTGCTGGTTGTCGCGGAAGGTACCGGACTGGCGCAGCAGTTTGTCGACGAGGGTGGTTTTGCCATGGTCAACGTGGGCGATGATGGCGATGTTGCGAATTGCGCGTTTTGTAGTGGACATAGTTGTAGTATTTACTGAAAAACTGCGGGGGCGTACGGAAGTGTACGAAGTGTTCGGTGATGCCTGATTCGGGAAACCGCGTAGTATAGCATGTTGCGTTGCGACCCTAGGCGCATTCGCTTGCAAATTCAACGAGTTGGGCCCAGTTCGCCGCTAAATGTGGCGAAATCGCGAAACAGGGGCGCGCCGTTGCGCGCCCCCTTCCATTTTTGTCAGTGACTCGCCGCAATCAGCCGCTCGGGCGCCAGCACCGCGTATTCCTGCATGTTGCCGGTGCCGAGCAGGCGGCCGGCCTCATATACGCGCACCCGGCCCAGCCCGGCCGGAACCGCGACCGCCTCCTTGCCGAGCGCGATGCGCTGGCCGTGCAGGAAGCGGGTCGCCAGTTCCGGCGTCAATTCGACCGCCGGGAACGACGACAGCAACGCGTCGACGGGCGCGAGCAGGCCGACCGGTTCCGCGTGCGCGCCCAACTCCTCCAACGTGATCACGCCGTCCATCGTCAGCGCGCCGACCTGGGTGCGGCGCAGCGCGTTCAGGTGGGCGCCGCAGCCGAGCGCGTGGCCGATATCCTCGCCCAGCACGCGGATGTAGGTGCCTTTGCTGCAAGTAACCGACAGGGTCAGGAACGGCGCCTCGTAGACGATCAATTCCAGGCGGTGGATCGTCACCGGGCGCGCTTCGCGCTCCAGCGTGATGCCGGCCCGGGCGTATTCGTAGAGCGGCTTGCCGTCGCGCTTCAAGGCCGAATACATCGGGGGCACTTGTTGGATCGGGCCGCGGAAGCGCTCCAGCACGGCTTCGATCTGCTCGCGCGTGACGTTCACCTCGAGCGTTTCGAGCACTTCGCCCTCGGTGTCGCCGGTGTCGGTGCGCTGGCCCAGATGGACCACGGTTTCATAGGTCTTGTCCGCTTCGAGCAAGTCCTGGGAAAACTTGGTCGCCTCGCCGAAGCACAGCGGCAACAAGCCGGTGGCGAACGGGTCGAGCGTGCCGGTGTGGCCGGCCTTCTTGGCGTTGAGCAGGCGCTTGGCCTTGATCAGGGCGTCGTTGCTCGACAGGCCGACCGGCTTGTCGAGCAGCAGCACGCCATCGACCAGGTCGCGGATGCGCTTGGGCGGACGCGGCGCTTTTACGCTGCGCTCCGGCTTATTCGGCATCGCTGCCTGCGTCCGGCTTGACGTCCGGCTCGGCGTCGGCCGCGCGGGTGGCGTTGGCCTTGTCGATCAACAGCGACATTTCCATGCCGCGCGAGGTCGAGGTGTCGTGCACGAAGTGCAGCTGCGGCAGCGTGTGGATGTGCAGCCGCTTGCCGAGCTGGCCGCGGATGAAGCCGGCCGCCGCGCTCAAGCCGTCGCTGGTGTTCTTGATCGCTTCCTTGGTGTCCTTCAACATCGTGAAGAAGACCTTGGCGTGCGCGTAGTCGGGCGTGATCTGCACCTCGGTCAGGGTAACCATGCCGACGCGCGGGTCCTTCAACTCGTAGGCGATGATTTCGGCCAGGTCGCGCTGGATCTGGTCGGCCACGCGCAGGCCGCGGGCCGGCATGGTTTTGCTGTGTTTTGCCATTTTGGGTAGTCCTAAGTGCCGCAGGGCGCATTCACCGTCGCCTTGCGGCTAAGCGAATGCGCCCCACGTGTGGGCGCGGGCAGCATGCCCGCGCCGGTCTTTGCTATTACAGGGTACGAGCGATTTCCTGGACTTCGAACACTTCCAGCACGTCGCCCACTTCGATGTCGTTGAAGCCCTTGAGCGACAAGCCGCATTCGAAACCGGCGCGCACTTCCTTGGCGTCGTCCTTGAAGCGCTTGAGCGACTCGATCTCGCCGGTCCAGGTGACGATGTTGTTGCGCAACAGACGCACCGAGGAGCTGCGCTTGACGACGCCGTCCGTGACCAGGCAACCGGCGATCGCGCCGACCTTCGACACCAGGATGACCTGGCGGATCTCGACCGAACCGGTGATGCTTTCGCGCTTCTCCGGCGACAGCATGCCCGACAGCGCGGCCTTGATCTCGTCGATCGCATCGTAAATGATGTTGTAGTAACGGATATCCACGCCGTTCGACTCGGCCAGCTTGCGCGCCTGGGCGTCGGCACGGGCGTTGAAGCCGATGATGACCGCTTTCGAGGCGACCGCCAGGTTGACGTCCGATTCGGTGATGCCACCGACGGCGGCGTGAACCACCTGCACCCGCACTTCGGAGGTCGACAGCTTGACCAGCGACTGCACCAGCGCCTCTTGCGAACCCTGCACGTCGGTCTTGACGATCAGCGGCAGGTTCTTCACTTCGCCCTCGGCCATCTGGTCGAACATGTTCTCCAGCTTGGACGCTTGCTGCTTCGCCAGTTTGACGTCGCGGAACTTACCTTGGCGGAACAGACCGATTTCACGCGCCTTGCGCTCGTCGGCCATCACGACCACTTCTTCACCGGCGACCGGCACTTCGGTCAGGCCTTGAATCTCGACCGGGATCGACGGGCCGGCTTCGGACACCGGCTTGCCGTTCTCGTCCAGCATGGCGCGCACGCGGCCATACGAGGAACCCGCCAGCACGACGTCGCCGCGCTTCAAGGTACCGGACTGCACCAGGATCGTCGCGACCGGGCCGCGGCCCTTGTCCAGACGGGCCTCGACCACCAGGCCGCGCGCCGGAGCGTCGACCGGAGCGGACAGTTCCAGCATCTCGGCCTGCAGCAGCACGTGCTCGAGCAGGTCGTCGATGCCGACGCCGGTCTTGGCCGACACCGGCACGAATGGCGACGGGCCGCCGTATTCTTCCGGCACCACTTGTTCGGCCACCAATTCCTGGGTGACGCGATCCAGATTGCCACCCGGTTTGTCGATCTTGTTGATCGCCACCACCAGCGGC
>JACMLV010000825.1 GCA_014379395.1 Burkholderiaceae bacterium | reverse complement strand
CGGCCTGCACGCCGGCCGCCACCTCGGCCGCGGCCGCCTCGGCGCGCGCCAGGTTGCCGGTCGAATGGTGCACCCGCACCTCCGCGGCCTTGGCCTGCAGCCGCGCGCCGTCGCCCTCGATCTCGCGCGGCAGGCGCTTGAGCAGCTTGAGCGCGTCGTCCGCCTTTTGCTGGTCGGTGTAGATGCGGGCCAGGCCGAGATAGGCCGCCGGCGTCTTCAGGGCGCTCTGCTCGGACAGCTTGAGCGACTTGAAGAAGGCCGATTCGGCGCCGGCCAGGTCGTCGCAGCGCAGCGCGCTTTCGGCCAGCGCGTTCTGGCGCTGGAACGAGTTGGGCGAGAGCCGGATCGCCTGGCACAGCACGCGCCGCACCTCCTCCCAGGCGCCGTCGCGCTGGTAGGTCTGGGCCAGCACGTCGTAGGCCTCGAGAAAATTGGTGTTGCCCGTGACGAGCGCCTCGAGCGCCTCGCGCGCCGCCTCGTGCCTGCCCTCCTCGATGTCGAGCTTGGCCAGCGCGACCCGGGCCCAGGCCACTTCGCGCCGCGCCAGCACCGCCTCGAGCAGGGCGCGGCCCTTGGCCGGCTGGCCCATCAGCTGGTAGATGCCGGCCTGCAGGCGCAGGATCTCCATCGTGCTGCCCGGCTCCATCTCCATGCGCGCCTTGCACAGATCGAGCGCCTTCGGGTAGTTTTTCGCGCGCATGGCGTTGGCGATGCCCGACAGCGCCGTCTTGCGGTCGATCAGCTTTTCCATGCGCCCCTGCAGGGACGCCTCGCTGACCGGCTTGAGCAGATAGTCGTCGGGCTGGTGCTCGACCGCGCCCATGATCATCTCGTGGGTCTTCTCGGCCGTGACCATGATCCAGATGGTGGCCGGCGAGATCAATCCCTCGTGGCGCGCCTCCTCGAGCACCTGCTGGCCGTTGCGCCCGGCGCCCAGGTTGAAGTCGCACAGCACCACGTCGCACGGGTTGCGCCGCATCTCGCCGATCGCCTCGATGCCGTTGGCGGCCACCTCGACGCGCCGCGCGCCGCAGCGGCGCAGCAGGTCGCGCAGGATGCCGCGCATGGCATCGAAGTCTTCGATGACGAGAAAGCTCAGATTTTGGAAATCGCCTCTGCCGAATGCCATGGCCGTCCTTAAGGCAGGGTCAGGATGAAGGTGCCGCCGCCGAGCGCGCCGTCGTTGGCGAGCCGGGTGGCGCCGACGCGGCCGCGGTTGCGGTGCAGGTGCGCCACCTTGGCCGCGAAGTACAGGCCCAGGCCGGTGCTGCCGGTGTGCGCCGAGATGCCCTGCATGGTCGGGAATCCCTGTTCCAGCAGGAACGGCGGGAAGCCCTCGCCGTTGTCGTCGATGCGGATCTCGAGCTGGCGCTCGACGATCATCATCGACAGGCGCACCTTGTCGCCGGTGTACTTGACGGCGTTGTGCAGCGACTGCGCCACCAGGGAGACGATCAGCTCGTAGTCGAAGTACCAGCTCGGCTCGTTCGGGTCGGCCACCACCTCGAGCGCGATGCCCTTCACCTTGGCCAGCGGGCCGACCCGCGCCAGCACCTCCTGCTGGAACTCGGCCAGATCGACCTCGGTCGGGTCGAACGGGTACATGTCCTGGTTGATCTTGTAGATCGCCATCAGCTGCATCAGGTGGTGGTTCAGGCGCTGCGCCTCGTACAGGGCCTGGTAGGTCATCTCGCGCGAGGCGGCGTCGTCGGGCAGCTCGGCCAGCGCCGAGCCGAGGCAGGCCGTCATCACGCTGATCGAGTTCTTCATGTCGTGCGCCGACGACATCAGGAAGGTGCTCATGTCCATTTCGGAAGAATCGGTCTCGGCGCGGGCGCCGGGCGGGGGGGGCAAGTCGGACATGCTGCGAAATCCTTACGGTGGTCAGGTCGAAACGGCTGGTCGCCGCGCGCCGGTCTGGAAAACACCTACTCGGATCGATCCGGCAAGCTCCAAATTTTAGTGCTCCCATGATATATGGAATGCTAGTCTTGGTGCAAGATTCTGTCCTGTAAAGCAATGAAAATCGGCGCCGCCGCGACAGCGTCCGCGCCCCCGCGCGCAGGGGCGGCCAGGTCGGCGAAGCCAATCGCGGCGCCTTTGCGATGCCCGAAACGGCGCCCGGCCGATTGCTGTCAAAGTGGTTTTCCCAGTTCACCAACATCCGACGGAGGCAGCATGTCAGTCAACTTATTTCGGCCGCTGCGGCGCGGGTTCGCCCTGTTGTGGCGCCTGGTCGACACGACCCGGCGCGTGGTGCTCAACCTGCTGTTCCTGGCGCTGGCCGGCGGCGTGCTGTACGCGCTCTACGTGGCCGCCGGCGCCAACGCCATCGCGCCGCTGTCGGCCCGCACCACCCTGGTGCTCGACCTGCGCGGCGAGCTCGTCGAGCAGCACAGCGCGAGCGTCGGCGCGGCGCTGTCGAACCTGGGCGGCTCGAGCAAGAAGACCGTGCAGCTGCGCGACCTGCTGCGGGTGCTCGACGGCG
>JACMLV010000824.1 GCA_014379395.1 Burkholderiaceae bacterium | reverse complement strand
GACGTGCTGGCGGGGCTGTGCGGCGCCTTGCTGGCGCAGGGCTGGCCGGAATGGGAGGCGGCGCTGGGCGCGGTGTGGCTGCACGGCGCGGCGGCCGACCTGTTGGTGCGCGACGGCGTCGGCCCGATCGGGCTGACGGCGCACGAATTGATGCCGGCGATCCGGACCTTGCTTAACCGGGGTGCTGGGCGTCCAGCGTAGGAACCAATTTTCCGGCGGCGATGGTGATGGTGCGCGCGCAGCGCGCCGCGATCGAGGTGTCGTGCGTCACCAGCACCAGGGTCGAGCCGCGCTCGCGGTTCAACTCGAACATCAACTGGATCACCGCCTCGCCGCTGGCCGCGTCCAGGCTGCCGGTCGGTTCGTCGGCGAACAGCAGCGGCGGCTCGGGGACGAAGGCGCGCGCCAGCGCGACGCGCTGCTGCTCGCCGCCGGACAGGTATTTCGGATAGTGCTTGAGGCGAGCTCCCAGGCCGACCCGGCCCAGCATCGCGGCCGCCTTGTCCCGGGCCTTGGGGTCGCCGCGCAATTCGAGCGGCAGCATCACGTTTTCCAGCGCCGTCAGGTGGGCCAGCAGCTGGAACGACTGGAACACGAAGCCCAGCTTGGCCATCCGCAAGCCGGCGCGGCCGTCCTCGTCGAGCGAATAGATGTCGACGCCGTCGAGCAGCACCTGCCCGGACGATGGCGTGTCGAGCCCGGCCAGCAGGCCCAGCAAGGTCGACTTGCCCGACCCCGAGGCGCCGACAATTGCAAGCGTCTCGGCGCGTGACACGGTAAAATCCACGCTGTGCAAAATTGACAGCTCGGCGCCGGCCGTCTCGGCGCCCACGCTGGGCACCCGTTTGGACAGATCGCGCACCTCGATCATCCACGGCTTGCCGGCCGGGTCGGCCCCGGCCGCCGCCGGATCCGGATCCGGATCCGGCGCCCCGGACGGCGCGCTCGGGAAAAAATTCATTGTTGACGTTTTGGAAAATTCGGACATGCTGGTCGATCTTAAAAATTTGCGGGCGCTATGGCGCGCGTGGCTGGATGGCTGGGCGCGCGGGCGCCGTTTGCCTGTTGGCGCGCTGGCGCTGGCGACCTGGCTGCTTTTCGGCGGCGCAACGAGCGCCCATTCTGCACCAAAAACAGTGCTCGTGCTCGGCGACAGCCTGTCGGCCGAATATGGCCTGAGCCACGGCAGCGGCTGGGTGCCGCTGCTCGATCAACGCCTGCGCGCGCAACGCATCGAGGCCAGCGTGGTCAACGCCAGCGTCAGCGGCGAGACCACCAGCGGCGGCCGGGCCCGCCTGCCGGTCCTGCTGGCGCGGCACCGGCCCGACATCGTGATCGTCGAACTGGGCGCCAACGACGGCCTGCGCGGCTTGCCGCTGCCGGCGGCCGAGGCCAATCTGCGCGCCATCAGTCAACAAGTCCGGGCCGCCGGCGCGCAAGTACTGTTGCTGGGCATGCGCCTGCCGCCGAACTATGGTCGCGCGTACGGCGAGCGCTTTTTCAGCCTGTTCGGCAAACTGGCCCGGGAATTCAAGGCGCCGCTGGTGCCCTTCATGCTCGAAGGCATGGCCGACCAGGCCGCGCTGTTCCAGTCCGACCGGCTGCATCCGACCGCCCAAGCGCAACCCATTATTCTCGACAACATCTGGCCCCACTTACTCCCCATGCTGAAAAAACGATGAAGTATCCCGCTCTGCTCAGTTTCGAAGACGTCCTATCCCGGCTCGATGGTTTCGACGCCATCATCGACGCCCGCACGCCGGCCGAGTTCGCGCTCGACCATCTGCCCGGCGCCATCAACTGCCCGGTGCTCGACGACGCCCAGCGCATCGAAGTCGGCACGCTGTACAAGCAGGTCAACGCCTTCGAGGCGAAGAAGGTCGGCGCGGCGATGGTCGCCAAAAACATCGCCCATCACATCGAGACGCTGTGGCGCGACAAGCCGCGCGACTGGCACCCCTTGATCTATTGCTGGCGCGGCGGCAACCGCAGCGGCGCGATGGCGCACATCCTGGCCAAGATCGGCTGGCCCGCGATCCAGCTCGACGGCGGCTACAAGGCCTACCGCAATTACGTCAGCCAGGCGCTGGCGCAAGAACCGGCTGTGCAATTCAAGGTCATTTGCGGCACCACCGGCAGCGGCAAGAGCCGCTTGCTCGAAGTGCTGCACGGTATCGGCGCCCAGGTGCTCGACCTGGAGCAGCTGGCCGCGCACCGCGGCTCGGTGCTGGGCAACCTGCCGAGCCAGCCGCAGCCGACCCAAAAAGCGTTCGAGAGCGCGATCTGGCAGCGCCTGCGCCACTTCGACACGTCGCGCCCGGTGTTTATCGAGTCGGAAAGCAAGAAGGTCGGCAACCTGCGCGTGCCGGACGCGCTGATGGAAAAAATGCGCGCCTCGCCCTGCATCGCGCTCGAGCTGTCGCGCCCGAACCGGGTGCGCCTGCTGATGGAGGATTACGAACATTTCGCGCTCAATCCGGCGACCTTGAATACCCAGCTCGATTGCCTGCTCAGCCTTCACGGCCGCGAGAAAATCGGCCGCTGGCACGACATGGCCAATAGCGGACGGATGCCGGAACTGGTCGAGGAATTGCTGGTCGACCATTACGACCCGGCCTACCTGCGCTCGATCGACCGCAACTTCGCCCAATACGGGCAGGCCGACACGCTGGCGCTGGAG
>JACMLV010000099.1 GCA_014379395.1 Burkholderiaceae bacterium | reverse complement strand
TGGCGAGCGGACTGGCCGGCTGGACGCTCTGGCCCGGCTGCGGCGTGCTGGCCGCCGCGCCATATTCGCCCGGCTTGTTCAAATTGGCCGGCATGGCCGCCGCCAACTCCCGCCCGCCGACCACTTTTTCAAGCAGATCGGCGGCCTGCGCCGTCTCGCGCCCCGGGCTGGCGGGCGGATCGGCGGCCGAGGGGCCGGACACGGTGCTCAAAACGGAACCGGCGCCGTCGAGCGAGGGCGCCTTCTTTTTACGCGTAACCATAAAACACCTCGTCTATAAAATATCCGCGCCGGGCGGCGCGCATGCATGCAGATCGATTTGTGGAACTGGGGAATGAAACCGGAAGCGGGAACGACCCGACGATTCTTTGCTAAACAAAAATCGAAAAACCCGGCGTGAATGATGAATCCGCTGGGCCAAAACGTCACGAATGGCAAGCCGGCGCCAGCCCGCTTGCCCTTCGGTCGCCGCCCGCTAGGAGGCTGTCGGACTTAGGGAGTCGAAGCGAAAAAATAGCTGGGCGAGGACAGATTTTGACGGTTTCGCAGTGCCAATAGCGAGCTATTGGCCGAGAAAACGGCGAAATATGGACCGTCCAGGTATTTTTGCAGCCGACGAGCCTAAGTCCGACAGACTCCTAGGGGCGGCGCGGCGTCACTTGCGCTGACTGAGCAGCTTGGACAAGCCGAAACCGGCGGCCACCGCCACCAGCAGCGACACGACCGGGCTGGTGACGACATAGCCGCGCCCGGTTTCCGCCAGCTTTTTGTAGCTCGCGCCCACCTGCTTGCCACGCTCGCTCAGCGTGCCCGACACCTGCTTGCCACGCTCGCTCAGCGTGCCCGACACCTGGTTGACCGTGTCGCCCACGCGGTCGACGCCGGCATGCGCGCCGCTGGCCAGGCGTTCGGCCATCGGCTGCGCCTTCTCGGCCGCGGTGTCGATGGCGCGGTGCAGGTCGGCGCGCACATCGCGCGCGGCCTGGATGCCGCTGCCGCCGTTGAAGCTGGATTTTTCCGTCTCGTTCATGATGTTTTTCCCTTACTAAGTGATACCGAAGATGGGCCTGGGCGCCCGTTCCCGACGTCTGCTGATTGCGCGTCGGGTAAGGCAAGGTACGCCGGCGCTCGCGGCTCGACTGTGCGCCACCTAACGCAGCGGTAACGGATTCGCCGGATTCGGCCGGACGAAAAAAAAGCGCCCGGGCGGCGCGGTGGATTACGGTGGCGGCGCGCGGCTCAGTGGTTGCCCGACGAGCCGGAGTAGACGCGCAGTCGCGGCGCCGCGCCGGCGCGGATCAGGTGTTGCTGGGTTTCGCGCTTGACCTGGTACATCGCCTCGTCGGCCGACGCCATCAGCGCGTCGGCGGTCACGCCGTGCTCCGGATAAATGCTGATCCCGACCGAACCGCCCAGCGCGACCACCGAGCCGTCGGCCAGCGTGATCGGCTGGCGCAGCTCGGCCTCGAGCTTGGCGGCGACCTCGAAGGGCGCCTTCTCCGGCTCGATGTCGGTCAGGATCACCAGGAACTCGTCGCCGCCGAGGCGGGCCACCAGATCGGTCTTGCGCACCGCCGTGCTCATGCGCTGGCCGAGCACCTGCAAAACCGTGTCGCCCGCCTTGTGGCCGTAGACGTCGTTGATCGGCTTGAAGCCGTCGAGATCGACGAACAGCACCGCGAAATGCTTCTTCAGGCGCTCGCAGCGGCCGATCTCCACTTCCAGCCGGTACATCGCCACGCGCCGGTTCGGCAAGCCGGTCAGGCCGTCCTGCATCATGCTGATGCGGGTCTTCCAGCGCTCATGCAAAAATAGCCAGTTGAAAGCGGTGGTGATCAGGGCGATGAGCAGGCCCAGCGCATGCAGCCAAAAGAAATTTTTCTGTCCGCCCCAGCCGTTCACCGGCAGCGCCGCCAGCTCCCAACTGCCGCCGGGCACGGCGATCTGCATCAGCAGCGGCGCCTTCGCGAACAGCGCCGCATCGCCGAAGAACACCTCGCCCTGGGCGCCCATGCCATCCTTGCCGCGCACCGCGTAGCGCACGTCGTCGGCCAGCGCGCTCATGCCGGCGCCGGTAAACAGACCATCGAAATCGATCACAAAACTGAGCACGCCCCAGTAACTGCCGTCGTCGTTGAACACCGGCGTGCGATTGATCAGGCCGACCCCGCCCTGCAGCAGACTGGTCGGGCCGGACAACACCGACTGATGGGTCAAAATCGCCTTCTCGACGCTCGGCCACTGGCCGGGGATGCTGCCGTAATGGCGGCCAAGCACCACCTCGTTGCCCTTGAGCGGATAAACCTTGTTGATGACGTTGTTCGGTGCGATCGCGATCACGCGCACATGCTTGCCCAGACTGTAGAGCGTCGACAACACGCGCATGCTGCGCTGATCGGAGGCGGCCTTGTCGACCGTGATCAGACCGACCAGGCCGGTCGCCAGCGACACGGTCGAGTTCAACTCGCCGTCCAGGCGGGCGCGGATGGTGGCCATCTTGCCGAGCACCGCGCTGTGCTCCTGCTGATCGATGCGGATCGATTCGAGATGGATCGAATACTCCGAAATGACGACCAGCACGATCAATAACAGCGCCGGAATGCCCCAGCGAGTGAGCCAGTAGTCGAGGAGTCTGGCCATCGGGTCGTAAACCATGGATTAGATTGCTGATTGGAACGATTGTATTACGTTTCCCGATAGTGGTTTAAATTGTTTTACCACAACTCGATGGTGGCCGTGATGGCGTAGCACCGCGGCGCGGGCGCCCGATGAATAGCGGAATCGACGAGCGCCGACGGTGCTAAACTACGCGCCCCACACTTGGTCCAGACCCCATGACGAACAAAAAACCGCCCGCCGCGAAAATCCCGGCCAAACCGGCCAAACCGGCCAAACCGGCCAAATCAGTCAAACCGGCCAAGTCGGCCAAACCGGCCAAACTGAACGAAGAAACCGATGTGCCCGCCGGCCGCGCGGAGAATCCCTTCCAGAACGCCGAGTTTTACGCGCGCATGCGCGACTACACCGAGCGCGACGCGGCATTCTCGAAAGAGCTGAAGGCGATCGCCGAGCGCGGCGCCGGCAAACAAAGCACCGACGCGCGCAGCGCGCCGTCGCTGGCAATCCTGCGCGGCGTGGTCAAAAAAGGCTTGAAGCTGGAAGAGATGCTCGGCCGCATCGTGGCCGGCGTCGAATCGGGCCTGTGGGAACCGTGGCTGAGCGCGTTCGGCATCGAACTGCGCGGCGTGAACTACGCCAAGACCGGCGCGCGCAACGCGCGCCTGGCGCTCGACATCAGCCTGGCGTCCAAGGCCACCACCGCGTTCGCCAACGCCGGCGTGCCGAACTGGCGCAGCCTGGCGGCCGAAGACTGCGCCCAGGTGCAGGTCGAAAAGCCGACCGAGAAGACGCCGGCCAAGGCGTGGGCGATTTTCTATTTGGATGCTGCGGAAAACTGAGTGTTGACGCCGGCTGGCGGCGGCGTGAGTGCGTCGCCACGTCACCGATAAATATCTGGCGCCCGATGCCGGCGCCCTTTTTATGGATCCATCTTATTGTGGGGACGCCGCTTTTTTGCGGCTGGCGCGCACGGGATTTGGCGCATCAATTGATGGCGGACAACTAGCGGGACTGTTCTTCGCTTGGCTTGGCGCGTCGTCATCAAGAAATACGTTCGAAGTGTTGTGCTCCACTTTTTTTGTAATAGAAATATTCAGGTCGTAGCCTACGGACGATGCCAGTTTCGCCATGCTTTCAATCGTCAGATTGATATCGCCTCGTAAAACCTTCGTAACCCACGCGGGAGACGCATCTAGCCGCGCGGCGACATCCTTCCGTGCCAAGTTTTGACTCCGGATAGCGCGGTCCAAGTTAGCCGCAAAATCGAGTTTGATCGACTCTGCCTCATCAACAGGAATCGATTGAAACCATTTTGCAAGACTGGCGGCGTCCATTATGTCGCTCCCTTTAGTGCTAAAAAGTACATATCTTTGACTGTCTTAGCGCGGCTGACCTCGGCGGCATCCACTTTTTGGCCCTTCTTAACGTACCCATTCGTTAGGATCACTGAATTTTCGTGGATGAAGCACAGCAATCTAAGGTCGCCCTTCGTGAACTGCCAGATGCCGGAATTTCTATCGACCTCATGGAACATCTCCGCCGTTAAGCTCTGACGCCCACCTTCCGCATAGCGCGCAAACAACGCCGCGTAACCACGACACGCTCCTTGATAAGCTTTGATTTGTGCCTTTTCATGCAGAAAAGAGAGAACGTCGCATCTGACTGTCCAGTCGGAAAACTGGTACGTGTAGGCGCAGACTCGATACCGACCTTCAACCAGGACAAGATATGGCATATCTTAACCTATGAGTTTCAAGACCTGGGTTGCAAACTGAGGCAGATGGTTGGACGTCGCGAACATTTCCAACGTTCGTTGCACGTAATGCACATACACATATTGGCGTTAGGTTTTTTGCCTTTATTTCAGCAAGGCAAAAGGCAAGCCGGTGCCGAAGATTACGCACTGGTGCAGGTCGAAAAGCCAACCGAGAAGACTGCGCGAAGGCGTAGCGATTTCTATTTAGATGCTGCGGATAATTGAATCTTGTCGCCGGGTGGCGGCGGACGGCGTGAGTGCATCTTCACCTGATGAATAAAAAATTAGGTCTGACTGCCTACTGTAAAGTTTATTTAGGGGTAACTATTCAGCCGCTATGCGGCTGACGGGATAGGAGTGCCGGCGAAGGCATGCTGTAACACGACAAGCATGTTGTGGCCTTGCTTGCGCAGTGTGTCGAGGCAGGAGCGGATGACGCAGAAATGCTCGGCGCCATCG
>JACMLV010000823.1 GCA_014379395.1 Burkholderiaceae bacterium | reverse complement strand
TACAAGAAGGTCGGCAAGGACATCCTGCGGCTCGACTTCGCCAGCGGCGAATACGTGCCGGGCGGCGCCAAGGCGGCCGACGTCGTGGCCCGCATCCTGAAGGAAAAGGACCCGGTCAAGAAGATGAAGGCGCTGCGCGAATCGACCAATCCGCAGGGGCAATTCCTGTGGGCGATCTTCCGCGACGCCTTCCACTACATCGCCGTGCATCTGGACACGGTGGCCGACAACGCGCGCGACATCGATTTCGCGATGCGCTGGGGCTTCGGCTGGAACGTCGGCCCGTTCGAAACCTGGCAGGCGGCCGGCTGGTCGCAGATCGCAAACTGGGTCAAGGAAGACATCGCCGCCGGCCACGCGCTGTGCGACGCGCCGCTGCCGGCCTGGGTGTTCGAAGGCCCGGTCGCGGACCAAGGTGGCGTGCACACGCCGGAAGGCTCGTGGTCGGCCAAGTCGCAGCGCTTCGTGCCGCGCTCGGAGCTGGCCGTGTATCGGCGCCAGCCATTCCGCGCGCCGGTGTTCGGCAGCGGCGCCGCCGACGGCAAAACCGCCGGCACCACGGTGTTCGAGGACGACTCGGTGCGCCTGTGGCACAGCGGCGACGAGGTGCTGGTGCTGTCGCTCAAAACCAAGATGCACGTCATTGGCCAAGGCGTCATCAATGGCCTGCGCCTGGGCTTGAGCGAAGCGGAAAAGAACTTCAAGGGCCTGGTGATCTGGAGCGCCGACGCGGCGGAGGGCGGCGCCTTCTCGGCCGGCGCCGACTTGCAGGAGGCGCTGCCGCTGTTCATGCAGGGCGGCGCGAAGGCGGTGGAGCCGTTCGTCAAGCTGCTGCAAGACACCTTCATGGCGATGAAATACGCCAACGTGCCGGTGGTGGCGGCGGTGGCCGGGCTGACGCTGGGCGGCGGCTGCGAGCTGGCGCTGCACGCCTCCAAGCGCGTCGCGGCGCTGGAATCGTATATCGGCCTGGTCGAAGTGGGCGTCGGCCTGATTCCGGCCGGCGGCGGCCTGAAGGAAGCGGCGGCGCGCGCGGCCAAGGAAGCCAAGGGCAGCGATATCCTGCAATTTTTGAAGGCGGGCTTCACCAACGCGGCCATGGCCAACGTGTCGAAGTCGGCGCTCGAGGCGCAGCAGATGGGCTACCTGGCGGCCACCGACGTGATCGTGCCGAACGCCTACGAGCTGCTGCACGTGGCCAAGGTCGAGGCGCGCGCCATGTTCGACGCCGGCTTCCGTCCGCCGCTGCAAACCTTGGTGCCGGTGACCGGCCGTTACGGCTGGGGCACCATCAAGGCGCAACTGGTCAATATGCGCGACGGCGGCTTCATCTCGGCGCACGACTTCAAGCTGGGCGACATGATCGCGCAGATCGTCTCGGGCGGCGACGTCGACCAGGGTTCTCTGGTGAGCGAACAATGGTTGCTCGACATGGAGCGCAAGGCCTTCCTCGAACTGCTGAACCACCCGAAAACCCAGGAACGGATCATGGGCATGATGCAGACCGGCAAACCGGTGCGCAACTAAGCGGCGAACCCAGCGCGGCGCGCCAAGCGCCGCGGGTTAAGAGCCGATCCCCAGGACCCGGAATTTCTGTCAAAAATTTTTGAAAGAATCAGATGAGCAAACAACTTCAAGAGGCGTACATCGTCTCGGCCACCCGCACCCCGATCGGCAAGGCGCCGCGCGGCATGTTCAAGTCCACCCGCCCGGACGATTTGCTGGTGCGCGTGCTGCAATCGGCGCTGGCGCAAGTGCCTGGCCTCGACCCGGCGCTGATCGTCGACGCCATCATCGGCTGCTCCTTCCCGGAAGCCGAGCAGGGCTTCAACATCGCCCGTAACTCGGTGCTGCTGGCCGGCCTGCCGAAGACCGTCGGCGGCGTCACCGTCAACCGTTACTGCGCCTCCGGCATCACGGCGATTGCGATGGCGGCCGACCGCATCCGCGTCGGCGAGGCCGACGTGATGTTCGCCGGCGGCGTCGAATCGATGTCGATGGTGCCGATGATGGGCCACCACCCGTCGATGAACCTGAACATGTTCACCGACGAGAACGTCGGCATGGCCTACGGCATGGGCCTGACGGCCGAGAACGTGGCCAAGCAATGGAAGGTCTCGCGCGAGGCGCAGGACGCGTTCTCGGTCGAATCGCACCGGCGCGCCATCGCCGCCCAGCAGGCCGGCCACTTCAAGGACGAGACCACGCCGGTCGAGATCATCACCCGCACGCCGAACCTGGCCACCGGCCAGATCGACGTCAAGACCCGCACCGTCGACACCGACGAGGGCGCGCGCGCCGATTCCAGCGTCGAATCGCTCGGCAAGCTCAAACCCGTGTTCGCCGCCAAGGGCTCGGTGACGGCCGCCAACAGCTCGCAGATGTCGGACGGCGCCGGCGCGCTGCTGCTCGTGAGCGAAAAGATCCTGCGCGAGCACAACCTGACGCCGCTGGCGAAATTCTCGTCCTTCGCGGTGCGCGGCGTGCCGCCGGAAATCATGGGCATCGGCCCGAAGGTGGCCATTCCGGCCGCCTGCGCCGCCGCCGGCATCACCCAGGACCAGCTCGACTGGATCGAACTGAACGAAGCCTTCGCCGCGCAGGCGCTGGCCGTGATCGGCGACCTGGGCCTCGACCCGGCCAAGGTCAACCCGATGGGCGGCGCCATCGCGCTCGG
>JACMLV010000822.1 GCA_014379395.1 Burkholderiaceae bacterium | reverse complement strand
GATCGGCTGCAGCTTCATCAACCTGACGCCGCCGATGCAGGCCGACATCAAGAACTTCGTCGAGCACCTCGGCGGCGGGCGCAAGCTCAAATGACGAGCCCGGGAGGCCGCCGGACGCCGATAACCCAGGAGTCTGTCGGGCCGACTCCCTAACTCCGACAGCCTCCTAGTGTAGTGTTGCGCGCTGATTGCGACTTATAAAAATAGCGGATTTTTCGCCGAGACAAGGAAAAAACCGCAGCAATACCGCGGTATTGCGAGGATTTTTGACGCAGTATCGGCGGAAAAGACGCATTTTTATGTCGCAAGAAGAGCGCAACACTACACTAGGCGAACGGGCGCGCCGGGTCGCTGCCGTCGGGCCGGATGTCGTGGAACTTGCCGAAGTCGAGCACCCGCACGTCGCCGACCTTGTCGGACAGGATGTCGACGAAATGGTGGCCGAAGAAGATATGCTCGGCCGCGTAACTCTGGCGCGCGTGGACGAAATCGTTGAGCGTGTCGTCCATCCCCGACAGCGCCACCGTCAGCGTGGTGCCCGAATCCTGCAAATCCTTGCGCGTCTTGCCGTACAGCGGGCTGCTCTCGTCGATCAAGTGCATGACGGTCCAGCTCAGCGCGAACACGCTGGTCTGCTCGCGTTCCAACTTCAAATCGTAAAAGCGGGTGAACATCTGGCCCTCCAGCGTGGTCTCGCGCCGCACCAGCGAGGCGTGCACCGAGGCCTCGATGATCAGGTTGCTGCGCTCGTTGCCGGTGCGCAGCATCAGGGTCGGCATGCCGTTGAAGTTGGTCACCACCGCGTAATCGGAGAACACGATGCGCGAGGTGGGCCGCGAAAAGCGCGCGAACAGTAAGCCGGTGACGGCCGCCACCTCGACCATGCCGAGCAGGATCTCGGTCGAGGCCACGATGTGGCCGTAGGTCGAGCCGGGGTTCATGAAGCCGTAGCCGACCGTGGCCAGGGTCTCGATCGAAAAGAAGACGGCGTCGATGAACATGCCCGGCCGGGCGTTGGAGATCGAACCGGGCACCAGATAGAAGGCGGTGGCGAACAACAGGTTGGTGGCCAGGTAGAGCACGCCGACCAGCAGGAAAAAGCGCGGCCAGCTGAGCGTCAGCATCCAGTGGTAGGAGTCGCCCCAGTCCCAGCGCCCGCCGCCGATCCGCTTGATCTGCGAGTTGCCGAGCCGGAAGGCGCCGCGCACCTGGCCCACTTTCGGCCGCAGCGGCACCCGCTGCGCATGCTCGCGCGCCGCGTCCTCCTTTTGCGTCCGCCGGCTGCCCGATCTCATTCGTCGCTGTCGCCCAGTTCGGGGAACAGCACCTCGGTGTAGCCGAAGCGCGAGAAATCGGTGACCCGCATCGGATACAGGATGCCGTGCAGATGGTCGACCTCGTGCTGCACCACCCTGGCGTGGAAGTGCTCGACCTCGCGGCTGATCGGCGCGCCGTGGCGGTCGAAGCCGGCGTAATGCAGGCGCGTCCAGCGCGCCACGCTGCCGCGCAGGCCCGGCACCGACAGGCAGCCCTCGAAGCCCTCTTCCTTCTCCTCCGACAAGGGCGTCAGCACTGGATTGATGAGGATGGTTTCCGGCACCTGCGGCGCGTCCGGATAGCGCGCGTTGTGGCGGAAGCCGAAGATCACCAGTTGCAGGTTGACGCCGATCTGCGGCGCCGCCAGGCCGACGCCGTCGGCCGCGTGCATGGTGTCGAACATGTCGGCGATCAGCGCGTCGAGCTCGGGCGTGCCAAAGGCCAGCACCGGCTCGGCCTGGCGCAGCAGGCGCGCGTCGCCCATCTTCAGGATCTCGCGCACGGCCATCAGGCCCCCCCGCCCATTTTCAATTCTTGCAGGAAGCGCGCGTAGGCGGCGCCGGTTTCCGGATGCTTCAGGCCCATCGCGGTCGACGCCTGCAGATAGCCGAGCTTGGAGCCGCAATCGTAGCGCTGCCCCTCGTAGCGATAGGCCAGCACGCGCTCGGCCCGCATCAGCGCGGCGATGCCGTCGGTGAGCTGGATCTCGCCGCCGGCGCCGGCGCCGATGTTTTGCAGGTGATCGAAGATGGCGCCGGTCAGCACGTAGCGCCCGACCACGGCCAAGGTCGACGGCGCCACTTCCGGCGCCGGCTTTTCGACGATGCCGGACACCAGTTCGAGCCTATCGCCATAGGCGCTGGCGCTGACGATGCCGTACTGGCGGGTTTGCTCGGGCGCCACGTTCTGCACCGCCAGCACACTGCAACGTTCGCTCTCGTAGACGCTGGCCATCTGCGCCAGCACCGGCCGGGTGCCGCCCTCCACGTCCATGAAATCGTCGGCCAGCAGCACCGCGAACGGCTCGTCGCCGACCACCGGACGGGCGCACAGCACCGCGTGGCCGAGGCCGAGCGGCGCCGACTGGCGGATGAAGATGCAGGTGATGTGCTTCGGGATCACGGTCTGGACCATCGCCAGCAATTCCTTCTTGCCGGCCGCCAACAGCTCCGCCTCCAGCTCGTAGGCGGTGTCGAAATGGTCCTCGATGGCGCGCTTGTTGCGCCCGGTGATGAAGATCATCTCGGTGATGCCGGCCGCGACCGCCTCCTCGACCGCGTACTGGATCAGCGGCTTGTCGACGATGGGCAGCATCTCCTTCGGCTGCGCCTTGGTGGCCGGCAAGAAGCGGCTGCCCAATCCGGCGACCGGGAACACGGCTTTTCTAATTTTTGTCATGGGTTTCCACTTCCGTTGTTGCTTCGGTTGTTGCTTCGGTTGTTGCTTCGGTTATTGCTGGGCTTGTTGCTTGGTTCGTTTCCGGGATGGCCGGTTCGGCAGCGGCGCGGCTGGTGGCCAGCAGGGCCAGCAAGGCGGCCTCGTCGAGCAGCGCGATGCCCAGCTCCTGCGCCTTGACCAGCTTGCTGCCCGCGTCCGCGCCGGCCACCACGTAGCCGGTCTTCTTCGACACCGAGCCGGCCACCTTGCCGCCGGCCGCCTCGATCAGCGCGGCCGCCTCGTCGCGGCTCAGGTTGGGCAGCGTGCCGGTCAGGACGAAAGTCTTGCCGGCAAGGGGGCTCGGCGCGGCCTTTTGCACATGCGCGCCCTCGGTCCAGCGCAGGCCGGCCTCGTCGCGCAGCGCGCGCACCAGCGCCGCGTTGTCCGGGTCGGACATGAACTCGGTGATCGAGCGCGCCACCACCGGGCCGACATCGGCCACCTCCAGCAGCTGGATGCCGGCCTCCCAGGTCGCGCCGTGCAGCAGCGCGTCGAGGCCGCCGAAGTGGTTGGCCAGCGCCTTGGCGGTCGATTCGCCGACGTGGCGGATGCCCAGGCCGTAGACGAAGCGCGCGAAGGTGGTCTGCTTGGATTTCTCCAGCGCGTCGAGCACGTTCTGCGCCGACTTGGCGGCCATCCGGTCCAGCCCGGCCAGCTGCTCGGGGCCGAGTTTGTACAGGTCGAGCGCGGTGTGGATCAGGCCCTTGTCGACCAGTTGCTCGATCAATTGCTCGCCGAGGCCCTCGACGTCGAGCGCGCGACGCGACACGAAATGCATCAGGCCGCCCTTCTTTTGCGCGGCGCAATGGGTCCAGCCGCCCGAGCAGCGCGCGATCACCTCGTCCTCGCCCTTGACGATGTTCGATCCGCACACCGGGCAGGCGGTCGGCATCACGAATTCGCGCGCATCAATCGGCCGGCGCTCCGGCACGAACGCCACCACTTCCGGGATCACGTCGCCGGCGCGGCGCACGATGACGCTGTCGCCGATGCGGATGTCCTTGCGCCGCACCTCGTCCTCGTTGTGCAAGGTGGCGTTGGTGACGGTGACGCCGCCGACGAACACCGGCGCCAGGCGCGCCACCGGCGTGATGGCGCCGGTGCGCCCGACCTGCACCTCGATGCCGAGCACTTCCGTGAGCGCTTCCTCGGCGGGAAACTTGTGCGCCAGCGCGAAGCGAGGCGCGCGCGAGACGAAGCCGAGCTGCTCCTGCTGCTCGACCCGGTTGACCTTGTAGACCACGCCGTCGATCTCGTAATCGAGGCCGGCGCGGCGCGCGCCGATGTCGGCGTAGTAGGCCAGCAGGCCCGCGGCGGCGCGCACCACCGCGCGCTCCTTCGACACCGGCACGCCCAAGTCGGCGTACCAGTCGAGCAGGGCCGAGTGCGACTCCGGCATGGCGGCGCCTTCCAGCGCCCCGACGCCGTAGGCGAAAAAGCGCAGGTTGCGGCTGGCCGTGATGCGCGAATCGAGCTGGCGCAGGCTGCCGGCGGCGGCGTTGCGCGGATTGGCGAACTCCTTCTGGCCGGCCGCGCGCTGGCGCGCGTTGAGCGCGGCGAAATCCTGTTTGTACATCAGCACTTCGCCGCGCACGTCGAGCACGGCCGGCGGATTGGCGCCGCGCAGGCGCAGCGGAATCGTGCGCACGGTGCGGATGTTGACCGTCACGTCCTCGCCGGTGGCGCCGTCGCCGCGGGTGGCGGCCTGCACGAAGACGCCGTTTTCATAGCGCAGGTTGATCGCCAGGCCGTCGAACTTGAGCTCGGCGGCGTACTCGATTTCCTGCACCGCGTCCAACGGGGAGCCCAAGGGCGAGCCCAAGCCCTCCAGGGCGCGCCGGTCGAAGGCGACTATGTCCTCGTCGGCGAAGCCGTTGTTCAAGGAGAGCATCGGCACGCTGTGGCGCACCTGCAGAAATTCGGGGATCGGCGCGGCGCCCACGCGCGAGGTGGGCGAATCGAGCTTGGCCAGCTCGGGGTGCAGCGCTTCGAGCCGCTGCAGTTCGGCGAACAGCTTGTCGTATTCGGCGTCGGGAATGGTCGGCGCATCCTGCACATGGTAGGCGTAGATATGCCGGTTCAATTCCTCCGTCAGCCAGGCCATGCGGGCCTGGTCGTCCATCTGATTCATCGTCATCCGTCTTAGCTGAACAAGCGCAGCGCGCGCGGCGAACCGGCCGGGATGTCGGCCGCCTCCATCTCGTCGTAGAACTCCTGCACCTGGCCGGCGATCTCCATCAGCGCCGCGTCGGAGAGCGGCTGGCCGCCGTCGTCGACGATGGTGGCGTCGAGCCGCTTGACGAGCGAGCGGGCGCAGGCCGTCATGGCGCCGAAGGCGTCGGCCGCCGGCGCCACGCACGGCACGTCGAGCAGCAGCGTCAGGCGCGTGGTGCTGGCCTCGGCCAGCGTGACGTTGGTCGACAGCGTGAACAGGAAGGCGCCCTCGCCGTCCGGCATCGCGAAGCGGCCGTCGGGCAGCACGTCGAAGCCCTGCCGCTCCAAAGCCCCGAGCAAGGTGGCGATCGCCCACGGCGCGCCGTTCGCCTGCAGGTTCACGCCGAGCTGGGCGTCGTGGCCGGCGACGAAGCGATGCAGGGTGCGCGCCTCGGTCATCACTTCGATCATGTCGGGGATCTGCGGCTCGGCGCCGATCTCGTCGGCCACCACGCGCAGGCGCGTGACCAGTTCCGAGTATTCCAGTTCGTTGAGCGGGCTGTTGCGGCTGGCCAGCTGCACGCCGCCCTGCAATTCCTTATAAAGCGCGCCGTGGGCGATCGGTTCCCAGCCGCCGCCGACGCGCAGGCCGATGAAGTGCACTGGCTTGTTGCCCACCAGGCGCAGCGTTTGCAGCACCGGCAGGAT
>JACMLV010000821.1 GCA_014379395.1 Burkholderiaceae bacterium | reverse complement strand
GGTTTCCGCCGCCGGCGCCCTGCTGGCCGAAGTGGCGCGCAGCAGCATCGACGCGCCCGGCGTCGCCAACAGGCGGCGCACCACGGCCTCGCTCGGCTACGACCACCGGCTGTCGGCGCGCACCGACGTGTACGCCATTTATCTGTTCGACAAAAAGAGCAACGCCGGCGGGGCGGGTTCGAGCGCGCTCGGCATCCGGCACGCGTTTTAAGACCCGCGCGGTCGCCGTGGCGGGCGCGGCGCGGTGGTTGGCAAGTTAGTTAGTTGATGCCGGAGAGCCGCTGCCGGCGCTGCGCCAGCGATACGTCGTCGCGCATTTGCAGGTTGAGCCGCGCCGCCTTCAGCGTTTCGGCGTCCGGCGAGAAGCGGTGTCCGGCGGCGTTTTTCGCCCATTCGCTTTGACGCGCCGCCGCCGCCGGCGTGATCTGCACGCGCTGGCGCGGCAGCCGCTTTTCGACCTTGACGACATCGGCGGCCGGGCTAGTCGAGGCAGCAACATCGGCCGCCTCGGCGGCAGCCGGTTCCGGCGCCGCCACGACCTCGTCTTGATGGCAGGGTTCGTCGGTCAGCATGACATGCCCGGCCGGATCGATGCAGCGGCGCAGTTCGGGATCGGCCAGCGCGGCCGTGCCGACCAACAGGCTGGCGAGGAAAAGCGTGCGGCAGATGGTGGACAGTTTCATGATGCGCTCCGGTTGGGTATGCCGGGATTCTGCACGCCGAACCGGAGCCCGTCCGTTCGCTGCCACACGCTCGATTTGACGGCCGCCGCCCGCCACGGGCAAGCGGCGGTGGGCGCCGGAAAATTACTTCAGCAAACCTTCGGCCCGCATCGCCTCGCGCACCTTCGGCCGCTCGCCGACGCGCGCCATGAAGGCGACGATATTGGGCCACTTGGCGAGGTCGATCTTGTGGATCCGGGTCCAGCCCAGCACCGTGAACAGATAGGCGTCGGCCACCGTGAACTGCTCGCCCATGATGTAGGCTTTATCGTCGAGCATCTTCTCCAGCGCGTCCAGGCGACGGCCGATGTAGCCGATCTGCACCTGCTTCATCTCCGGCGTCAATTGCGGATTGAACAGCGCGCCGATCTGCTTGTGCACCTCGGTGGCGGCGAAATTGATCGCCTCCATCTGGTGGTAGCGCTCGATGCTGCCGCACCGCGCCATCAGGGCGCTGTCCGGCTTCTGGTCGGCCAGGTACTGGCACAGCACACCCACCTCGGTCAGCACCTGGCCGTCGTCGAGTTGCAGCGCCGGCACATAACCCTTCGGATTAATCTTCCAGTAGTCGCCGCCGTCGGCGGTCTTCTTGTTCGGGATGTCGACCTTCACCAGCTCGACGTCCAGGCCCGCCTCGCGCGCCACGATGTGCGGCGCCATCGAACAGGCGCCGGGGGAGTAATAGAGTTTCATGCGGACTCCTTGTTATTCAAATCAAGTGGATGGGACGCCACCGGCCGCCGGTGGCAGGCGCCGACGATGCGGCGCCGAACGGGCGCATCGCGCCCCGGCAAACGAATCAGTAGATGACCACCGAGCGGATCGATTCGCCGCTCTTCATCAGATCGAAACCCTCGTTGATGCGTTCGAGCGGCAGGCGGTGCGTGATCAGGTCGTCGATGTTGAGCTTGCCTTCCATGTACCAGTCGACGATCTTCGGCACGTCGGTGCGCCCGCGCGCGCCGCCGAAGGCCGAGCCCTTCCAGACCCGCCCGGTGACCAGCTGGAACGGCCGGGTCGAAATCTCCTGCCCGGCGGCGGCCACGCCGATGATGATCGACTGGCCCCAGCCCTTGTGGCAGCACTCGAGCGCCTGGCGCATCGTGGTGGTGTTGCCGATGCACTCGAAGCTGTAGTCGGCGCCGCCGTCGGTCAAGCCGACGATGGCGTCGACCACGTTCTCGACCTGGTTCGGGTTGACGAAGTGGGTCATGCCGAATTTTCTCGCCATGTCCTGCCGGGCCGGATTGATGTCGACCCCGATGATCTTGTCGGCGCCGACCATGCGCGCGGCCTGGATCACGTTCAGGCCGATGCCGCCCAGGCCGAACACGACCACGTTGGCGCCGGCCTCGACCTTGGCCGTGAACAACACCGCGCCCACGCCCGTGGTGACGCCGCAGCCGATGTAGCAGACCTTGTCGAACGGCGCGTCGGAGCGGATTTTGGCGAGCGCGATCTCCGGCACCACGATGTAGTTGGAGAAGGTCGAGGTGCCCATGTAGTGGAAGATCGGCTTGCCGCCCTGCGAGAAGCGGCTGGTCGCGTCGGGCATCAGGCCGCGCCCCTGGGTCGAGCGGATCGACTGGCACAGATTGGTTTTTTGCGACAGGCAGAACTTGCACTCGCGGCATTCCGGCGTGTACAGCGGAATGACGTGGTCGTCCTTCCTCAGGCTCTTGACGCCCGGCCCGACGTCGACCACCACGCCGGCGCCCTCGTGGCCGAGGATGGACGGGAAGATGCCCTCCGGATCGGCGCCCGACAGGGTGTAGTAGTCGGTGTGGCAGATGCCGGTGGCCTTGATTTCGACCAGCACCTCGCCCGCCTTCGGCCCCTCCAGATCGACTTCCTCGATCGTCAGCGGCTGGCCCGCCTGCCATGCGATGGCTGCTCTGGTTTTCATATCGTTGTCCTTGGAATGAATGATGCGTGGGGCGCCCGGCGCGCCCGGGCTCCCGGCATGATATCAAATCGACACACGACGGCGGAACTGTTTGCGGCGCCGGGTCCGCGCCGGCTGCGGCAGAGCTTGACACCCGCGTGCGATTTGGGGAACCATGCAGCTATGCAAGAAAATACCAACGGGCAACACTGAATCTGAAATAGATAGCGAAATATCATGAGCGAAGCAATCCTGTCGACGCCAGCGCTGACCATCCTCTTCGTCGACGACGAGCCGTCCATCCTGTCCGCCCTGCGCCGGCTGTTCCGGCCGCACGGCTATCGGATCCTGACCGCCGAGAGCGGCGCCGCCGGACTGGAGATCCTGTCCAAGGAAAAGGTCGACATGGTCGTGTCCGACGTGCGCATGCCGGAAATGGACGGCGTGGCGTTCCTGGAAAAGGTCAACGCCGGCTGGCCGGGCACCGTGCGCATCCTGCTCACCGGTTACGCGGACATGAGCACCACCGCCGATGCGATCGGCAAGAGCGACATCTTCTGCTACATCTCCAAGCCCTGGGACGCCGACGAACTGGTGCTGACGGTGCGCTCCGGGTTCGAGCGGCAGCGGCTGCAGCGCGAACGCCAGGCGGCGTGGCAGCAAAAGCAGGACGCGTTCGAGGGGCGCCAAAAATGGCTGCTGCTGGCCAGTTCGCCGGTGTCGCTCTTGTTGACTTGGCTGAGCGTGGTTTTTCTCGGCTGGCCGGCGATTCAAAACACTGGGGAACCTGGCGTCGGCGCGCTGCTGCTTTCCGCGCTGGCGATCTGGGGCGCGCTGGTGGCGCTCCTGTTCGGCCTGACGGCGCTGCGCCGCAGGAAGAAGAATCCTATTTCGGCTTGAGGCGGTTGGCGAAGGAGGCGTGCAGGCTGTTCAACACCTCCTCGGCGGCCAGCAGCTGGCTCGCCACCTCGTTGATCTTGCGCCGGTTCGAGCGGGCGTGGTCGCGCAGCACCTCGAAGGCGGTGTTGCGGTCGGTCTGGAACTTGCCCATCAACAGGCCGACGGCCAGGCTGGCCTCGCGGCCGGCCGCCAGCGCCGCGTTCAGGTTGACCTCGGTGCGCCGCAACTGGCGGATCTCGTCGGCGCGCGCCAGGCTGGCCTCGAAGGCCGGCATCAAGCGCGCCTCGTCGACCGGTTTCAGCACGAAGCCGACCGCGCCGTAGGCGGCGGCCTGCTTGCTCGATTCGGCGTCGCCGCTGCCCGACAGGAACATGAACGGCACCGTGGTCTCGGCGTGCAGGTGGCGCGCCAGCTCCAGGCCGGACATGCCGGGCATGTGGATGTCGAGCAGGGCCATGGCCGGCTCGTGCTCGGCGATGCGCTGCAGCGCTTCCTCGGCCGAGCAGGCCAGCGCCGTGTCATAACCGGCGTTGCGCAATATCTCGCCCAAAAAGGCCAGCAGCAATTGGTCGTCGTCGACGATCAGGATGTGCCGCTTGGCGGCGGCGATTGGGCTTGTCTGACTCATGATGACTGGCTCTTTGGCTGGTTACGAGATGCGCACAATTATAGGCCGATCAAGATTGCACGGACATCAGTTTTGTAGCTATTGTGGAAACAACGTATTGAAGCGGCGCACCGCGCCGGCCACGTCGTCGGCCAGGTACACGCTGCTGATGGCGGCCACCATGTCGCTGCCGCGCGCGGCCAGCGGCGCCGCGTTTTCCGGCGTCATGCCGCCGATCACCACGCATGGCAGCGCGATCTCGCGCTTGGCGTCGTCGACGATCGACGGCGCCGTCGTGACCGGGTATTTCTTCACTTTCGACGGATAGAAGCCGCCGAAGGCGACGTAGCTGGCGCCCTCTTGCTGCGCGCGGCGCGCCAGCGCCAGGTCGCCGTAGCAGGAGGCGCCGACGATCAAATCCGGGCCGAGCGCGGCGCGCACCTGCGCCACCGAGGCGTCGGTGCCGCCGACGTGCACGCCGTCCGCGCCGATTTCCTGGCACAGCTCGACGAAGTCGTTGATCACCAGCTTGCAAGCGTAGCGGCGGCACAGCGCCAGCAGCGCGCTCGCCTGCGCCAGGCGCAGGGCGGGGTCGGCGTCCTTGTGCCGGTATTGCAGCAATGCCACGCCGGCGCGCAGCGCCTGCTCGGTGACGTCCAGCAGCTTGCCGGTGTCGTCCCAGTTCGGCGTGACCAGATAGAGTCCTCGCATGATGTTTTCCTTTAGGTTTGCTCAGCAGCGGCGCGGCATCAGCTGCCCGCCCGCGATCGGATAGGCGCCCGCCAGCGCGTCGTGGCAAAAAGCCTGGGCGCCGGCCAGCGCCTGCGCCATCGGCTCGTCCTGCGCCAGCCGGGCGGCGATCGCCGAG
>JACMLV010000820.1 GCA_014379395.1 Burkholderiaceae bacterium | reverse complement strand
GACATATAAATGCGTCTTTTCCGCCGATACCGCGTCAAAAATCCTCGCAATACCTCGGTATTGCTGCGGTTTTTTCCTTGTCTCGGCGAAAAATCCGCTATTTTTATAAGTCGCAATCAGCGCGCAACACTACACTAGTCGGTTTTCCAGCGCCGCCGGCCGCGGCCGGGACCGGCCGGCCGGCGTCGCCGAGCCCGTCGGCTGCGGCTATAATGCCGCCTTTGCGCCGAGGCAAAATCGAACAGCGCCGCAATCCCGCCCCTGTTCCGGCAATGGCCGGGCCGAGCGCGCGCCGATAATGGGCGTTTTGCGCGGATCGTTTCGCGCGCGGCGCGCGGCGCACCCGACAGGAGTAGTGGATGGCAGAAGACAGCGACGCCGAAAAGACCGAACCCGCGTCACCGAAGCGCCTCGAGCAGGCGCGCGAGGAAGGCGACGTTCCGAGGTCGCGCGAGGTCGCCACCTTCACGGTGTTGATGTCGGCCGGCTGCTGCCTATGGTTTTTCGGCGAGGGCGTGGCGCGCCAGCTGGCGCAGGCGATGGTGTCGGGCCTCACGCTCGACCGCGAGCAGGTGTTCAACGCCGACGTGCTGCTGCAGCGCGTCGCGGTCGACGTCGGCACCGTGCTGCTGGGCTGCCTGCCGCTGGCGCTGGTGGTCATGGCGGTCGCGCTGGCCTCGCCGCTGCTGGTCGGCGGCTGGCTGTTCAGCTCGAAGGCCTTCATGCCCAATTTCGGCAAGCTCAATCCGATCCGCGGGCTGGGCAATATGGTCTCGGTGAACGCGCTGGTCGAGCTGATCAAGGCGATCGTCAAGACCGTGGTGGTGGCCCTGGTGACGTGGATGGTGGTGCGCTACCAGAAGGAGGCGGTGCTGGCGCTGTCGGTCGAGCCGCTGCACGCCGGCAGCGCGCACCTGGTCAATCTGATGGGGGTGGCCTTCCTGGTCATCGTCAGCGCGCTCGGCTTGATCGCCGCCATCGACGGCCCGTACCAGATCTGGCATTACGCCAACAAGCTCAAGATGACGCGCCAGGAAGTCATCCAGGAATCGAAGGAATCCGATGGTAATCCGCAAATCAAGGCCAAGATCCGCCAGATGCAGCGCGAAATGTCGCGCCGTCGCATGATGACGGCGGTGCCCTCGGCCGACGTCGTGGTGACCAACCCGACCCACTACGCGGTCGCGCTCAAGTACGCCGACAACAGCGCCGGCGCGCCGACCGTGGTGGCCAAGGGCAGCGACATGGTCGCCGCCAAGATCCGCGAGATCGCCGCCGCCAACAAGGTCGCGATCCTGGAAGCGCCGGCGCTGGCGCGCGCGCTCAATCAGCACACCGAGATCGGCGACGAGATCCCCGAGGCCCTGTATGCGGCCGTGGCGCAGGTGCTGGCCTATGTGTTCCAGTTGCGCTCGTACACCAAGAGCGGCGGCAGCCGGCCGGCCCCGCCCGAGCGCGTCGAGGTGCCGCCCGAGCTCGACGATCTGTGCGCGCACGCGACCCAGCAAGACCACGCGAAGCGCCCGACGGCGCGCGAGCTCGCAAATGCAATCCAGGCCTACCTCGACGGCGATCGGGATCTCGAAGCCCGCCGCACGCTCTCGCGACAGCGCCTCGACAGCGCCCACAAGCTCGAGCGCGAGCTGCTGTATCAACGATCGCGCGTCGACGTGCGCGCACAGATCGTCGAGCTCGGGCGGCACCTCGACGCGCTTG
>JACMLV010000819.1 GCA_014379395.1 Burkholderiaceae bacterium | reverse complement strand
GTTGAGCGTCTTCATGCTCACGTTCAGGCCCATGCCAGCCTCCGGCTCGGGCGCCGGCTGGTTCACGCCGATGCCGCCGCGCACGATGCGCCACGGCTCGCGGCCCTGCTTCTGGCGCTGGTAGCGCGCCGCCATGCTGGGGCCGAGCGCGACCTTGATCTCGTCGCGCATCAGGCCGGCGTCGTTGGGCGGGCCGCCGCTGAGCACGAAGTGCAGCGGCAGGCTCTCGAGCGCGCTCTTCTTGAGCGGCGCCGGGAAGTTCAACTCCAGCCCGGCCAGGTTCGAATCGACCACCACCTGCAACTGGCGCTCGCGCAGCGTGACCAGGCCGCTGTAGCGCGCGCCGCCGTCGAGCCGTCCGGCCAGGCCCGGCAGTTGCGGATAGGTCTTGCGCACGCCGTCGGCGCTGGCGCTGCCGGCGATGCGCACCACGATGGCGTTGTCGCGCTGGGTGCCGCCGCCGACCGCCACCGGACCGCCGAGGAAGCTGCCGCTCAGATTGTTGAGCGTGACGCCCTTCTCGTTGAACTCGATCTTGCCCTGCGCGCGCTGGACCGGCGGCATGTCCTCGAACAGGGTGATGTCGTTGCCGGCCAGTTGCAGCGTGCCCTGCACCTTCGAGGCCGACAGATGCGACAGCGGCAGGTGCAGCTTGAGCGCCAGCTTGGCGTTGCCGCTGGCGACGGTCTGGTCGGTGAAGTTGGAGATCCATTCGAGCACCGGGCTGGCGGCGACGTATTTGAGCTGCTCCTGCAGCGGTCCGGCGGCGCGGCCGTCGATGTCGAGCAGCAGCTCGGGCGCGCCCAGGTCGGCGATCACGGCCTTCACGCTGGAGAGCTCGACGCCGCCGTTGGTGCGCGCCGTGTCGCCGCGGATCTCCATGCGCGCGCGCTCGAACAGGAAGCTGCCGTCGATCTGCTCGGCCTGCGGCCACAGCGGCGCCTTGCCGTCCTTGGCGAACAGGTCCGGCGCGTAATTGAGCTTGCCCTTGACGATGCGCCCGGCGACCCGGAATTCGCCGCGGCCGCGCTCGGCCGCCGTGTCGGCCTTGAACGGGAACTGGGCCAGGTCGCCGCGCAGGCGCAGGCTGACGTCCTCGGCCATGCCGTCCTCGAGCGCGCCGGTCAGCCAGGCGCGCAGATCGGGCGGGGTGGCGCTGGGCAGGTAGCGGCCGATGGTCTTCACGTCGAAATGGTTGAAGCTGCCGCTGAAATCGACCTTGCCCAGGCCCTGGCCGGGGGCGGCGCCCAGCGGCATCAGGTGGCTGCCGCGCAGCACCCCGGTGATGCCCTGCTGGACGAAGTTCATCGAGTCGATCTGCAGGCGCAATTGATCCTTGCCCTCGAACGACCAGCGGGCCTGCAAGTTGAGCTGCTCGAACGGCAGCGCCGGCTCGCTGAAGTAGCCCGGCAGTTGCAGCACCAGGTCGCGCGCGGCCAGCTGGATCCCGCCGCCGCGCTCGTTCGCCTCGACGCTGCCGCTCAGGTTCTGGAAGCCGGGCACCGCCGGCAGCGCGGCCTGGGCCGGCGCGCCGG
>JACMLV010000818.1 GCA_014379395.1 Burkholderiaceae bacterium | reverse complement strand
GGCGAAGCCAGTGGCCGAGGCCGTGGTCAAGCCAGCGGCGAAACCGGCAGCGAAGGCGGCCCCCAAGCCAGCAGCTAAACCTGCGGCGAAGGCAGCGGCTAAGCCGGCAGCTAAGTCAGTAGCGAAACCTGAGGCCAAACCAGCGGCGAAACCTGCCGCGAAGGCGGTAGAAAAGCCTGCGGCGAAACCTGCGGCCAAGGCGGCGGAAAAAACGGCGGCGAAACCCGCGGCGAAGGCGGCCGCCAAGCCGGCAGCTAAACCTGTGGCCAAACCAGCGGCCACACCAGCCGCAAAGCCAGTGGCTAAACCAGCCGCAAAGCCAGTGGCTAAACCAGCTGCGAAGGCAGCGGCGACGCCGGCAGTCAAGCCAGTGGCGAAGCCGGCAGCCAAGCCGGCGGCGAAGCTGGCGCCAGCGGCCGCGCCGGCCGAAGTGAAGCCGGTCGCCAAGAAGGCCCCGGCAAAAAAGGCCGCCGCACCCAAGAAGGCGGCGGCAAAAACGGCCGCGGCCGCCGCGCCGGCGGCTGTGAAAACCGTATTGGCGCCGGCCGCGCCTTGGCCTTTTCCGATCGGCCCTCGTCCATCGTGATGCGACGAGCCGGAATAACTGGATAAGGCTACACCCCGCTGTGTAAAATTTACACAGCGTTTTTTTTGGAGAATGGTCGTGTTCAGTATTGTTATGTTGATTGTTGATACCGTTGCCAGCGTGTTGGGCGGGGTCTTGTTGTTACGTTTCTGGATGCAGGCGATCCGCGTGCGTCCGCCATCGACGATCGCGCAATTCACGTTCCAATTATCCGATTGGCTGGTGCGCCCGTTGCGCCGCGTCGTGCCCGGTATCGGCGGCTACGATTGGGCCAGCCTGATCGGCGCCTATCTGGTGGTGTTGCTGGCCTCGTCGCTCTGGCTGATCCAGGGCCAGCCGGTGCAGACGATTTTCCTGATCGCCCTGAAGCATTTCCTGCAGTGGATTATTTACGGCTTCATGGCGCTGCTCGTCATCGAGGCCATCTTCAGCTGGGTCAATCCGCACGCGCCGCTGGCGCCGTTCGTGCGCGCCATGAACGAGCCGTTGCTGCGTCCGCTGCGCCGGGTCGTGCCGCTGGTCGGCAGCCTCGATTTGTCGCTGCTGGTGGCGCTGATCCTGTTGCAAATCGCCTCGGCGGTGTTGGCGATGATGTTTGGCATCCGATGAGTCGTGACTGGTGTTCCGCGCTGCCCGTCGGCGTGCGGCTGGCGGTGCAGATCACCGCGAATGCGAAAAAAACCGAGGTGATCGGCGTGCTCGACGACGCCTTGAAGGTGAAGTTGCAGGCGCAGCCGATTGAAGGCAAGGCCAACGAGGCGCTGATCCGCTTCCTGGCCGACAAGCTGGGCGTGCCCAAGAGCGCCATCACGCTCACCCACGGACATACGAACAAGCGCAAGCTGTTGGAAATCGCGGCGGCCAGGCTGACGCCGCAAGCCGTTGCCGGCCTGTTGCTGCAAGACGGCCAGGCCTGAAGCCTGAAGCCTCAAGCATCTAGGCATCAAGGCAAGGCAGGAATCATCATGGAAAAGCATAGTTTGGCGTTACCGAATCTGCACTGGAAGCGCTGGGCGGGGGCGGCGGCGGGAGTGGTCGGCGCGTACACCCTGGCCGGGTTTTGGCTGGTGCCGCACCTTATCAAGGATCAGTTGCCCAAGATCGGGCAAAGCGAGCTGGAACGCAAGGCCAGCGTCGGCGAGGTCCGTTTCAATCCCTACACGTTAAGACTGGAAGCGCGGGATCTGCGCCTGGCCGAGGCCGACGGCGCGCCGCTGTTCGCGCTCGGCCAGCTGGCCGTCGAGCTGCGCTGGACGTCGCTGTTCAAGCGCGCCTGGATCTTCATCGAAATTGGCGTCAAAGCGCCGAACCTGAACCTGGCGATCGCGCCGGACGGCACGTTCAACATCAACGCGTTGCTGGCCACGCTCGACAAAAAGCCGCACCAGCCGTCGACCGGCATGCCGCGCCTGATCATCGAGCGCTTCGCGCTGGAGCAGGGCAAGGTGGAGCTGCACGACCGCCAGGCCGGCTACAACAACAATTTCTCGCCGATCAGTTTCGCGCTGACCAACTTCAGCACGCTGCCCGAGCACAACGGCGCGCACACGTTCAGCGCCGATCTGGAGCGCGGCGGCAAGCTGAGCTGGAAGGGCGACGCCTCGCTCGAGCCGATCCGCGGCGCCGGCGAACTGAATCTGCAAGATGTGGCGTTGCCGGAGCTGACGGCCTACCTCAAGCCCCACACCCACGCGCGCATCGCGTCCGGCAAACTCAACCTCACGTTGCCGTACCGTTTCGCCTACGAGAACGGCAAGTTCGACGCCAGCCTGGCCGGCGCCGCGCTGTCGCTGCGCGAACTGGCGCTGGCGCGCGAGGGCGCCTCCGCTCCCTTCGCCACGCTGGCGCGG
>JACMLV010000098.1 GCA_014379395.1 Burkholderiaceae bacterium | reverse complement strand
GAGGACGAGGGGCAGGTAGACGGCGCTCGTCAGCCCCGCTCCGAGTGCGAGGACCCGCGTCCGGCGCCCGAGGCGGCGCCGTTGATCGAGGCCAGCAATCCGTCCGCGCCGGAGGTGTAAAGCGGGGATGGGCGAACTGCGGTCGGCATGAAAAACGGGGCTTGCGCCCCGTTTTTGTTGGCGCCGCCTGCGCGCCGATTCGTCTATCGCATATGAATTAGTAATCGCGCCGGTTCGGCTTGATCTCCTGCAAGATGGTGGTGGCGATTTCCTCGATCGACTTGGCGGTCGAGGACAGCCAGCGGATGCCTTCGCGCTTCATCATCTTTTCCGCCTCGTTGACCTCGTAGCGGCAGTTCTCCATCGACGCGTACTTGCTGCCGGCGCGGCGCTCGTTGCGGATCTCCGACAGCCGCTCGGCGGTGATGCTCAGGCCGAAGATCTTGGCCTTGAACTGGTGCAGCGCGGTCGGCATCCGGTCGCGCTCGAAATCCTCGGGGATCAACGGGTAGTTGGCCGCCTTGATGCCGTACTGCATGGCCAGGTACAGGCTGGTCGGCGTCTTGCCCGAGCGCGACACGCCGATCAGGATCACGTCGGCCGCCGTCAGGTTCTTGTGCGACTGGCCGTCGTCGTGCGCCAGCGAGTAGTTGATGGCCTCGATGCGGTTCTTGTATTCCTCGCTGTCGACGATGTTGTGCGAGCGGCCCACGGTGTGGGTCGACATCACGCCGAGCTCCTGCTCGAGCGGGGCGACGAAGGTCTGGATCAGGTCCATGTGCAGGCCCTTGGACTTGCGGATCACGTCCGACAGGTCGGCCTTCACGAGGGTCGAGAAGATGATCGGCCGGCGCCCCTCGGCGGCGCAGGCGTCGTTGATCTTGCGCGCCGCCTCGTGCGCCTTGTCGAGCGTGTCGACGAAGGGCAGGCGCACTTGCCGGAAGCGCAGGTCGAACTGGGTCAGCACGGAATGGCCGAAGGTCTCGGCGGTGATGCCGGTGCCGTCCGAGACGAAAAATACGGTGCGGGCGGTGGTGGGCGGGGCGGCGGACGGTTCTGGTGTCATAAATTCTTCGGCAAAAAGATTGTGAGTCGTCAATTTCCGCCATAGGCTGTAAAATGACGTGCTGCCGCGATTGTGCTGTACGCCGCCGAGAATAACAAGAACATGGGCCGGCGCGCGCGACGCGGCGAACGATTTCTATCATCAGTGAAGGTGTCAATCATGACCAACGTAGCATTGCAGGGCAAAGACAACGAGGCGGTGTATGTCGCCTCGTTCGAAAATTTGCGCATGACGGATGTTGAATCCGTCGGCGGCAAGAACGCCTCCCTGGGCGAAATGATCAGCCAGCTGGCCGGCGCCGGCGTGCGCGTGCCGGGCGGCTTCGCCACCACGGCCCAGGCGTTCCGCGACTTCCTGTCCTACAGCGCCAACGGCGGCGCGTCGCTGGCCGAGCGCATCGCCGACCGCCTGGCCGGCCTCAACATCGACGACGTGCGCTCGCTGGCCGCCGCCGGCGCCGAGATCCGCAAGTGGATCGTCGAAACCCCGTTCCAGCCGCGCCTGACCAAGGAAATCGCCGAGTTCTACGAGCGCCTGGTGGCCGATTCGTCGACCGAGATGTCGTTCGCGGTGCGCTCCTCGGCCACCGCCGAGGACTTGCCGGACGCGTCCTTCGCCGGTCAACAGGAAACCTTCCTGAACGTGGTCGGCATCGACAACGTGCTCGAGGCGATGAAGGAAGTGTTCGCCTCGCTCTACAACGACCGCGCCATCTCCTACCGCGTGCATAAAGGCTTTACCCACGCCGAAGTGGCCCTGTCGGCCGGCGTGCAACGCATGGTGCGCTCGGACTTGGGCGCGGCCGGCGTGATGTTTACCATCGACACCGAATCGGGCTTCAAGGACGTCGTCTTCGTCACCTCCAGCTATGGCCTGGGCGAGACGGTGGTGCAGGGCGCGGTCAATCCGGACGAGTTCTACGTCCACAAGCCGATGCTGGAACTGGGCAAGCTGCCGGTCATCCGCCGCAACATCGGCTCCAAGCTGATCAAGATGGAATTCACCAACGAGGCCAAGGCCGGCCGCTCGGTGAAGACCGTCGACGTGCCGGTCGAAATGCGCAACCGCTATTCGCTCGACGACGCCGAAGTGGTCGAGCTGGCGAAATACGCCGTCATCATCGAGCGCCATTATGGCCGTCCGATGGACATCGAGTGGGGCAAGGACGGCCGCGACGGCAAGCTGTACATCCTGCAGGCGCGTCCGGAGACCGTGAAGTCGCAGCAGAAGTCGACCGACGCCCAGTTGCGCTTCAAGCTCAAGAGCACCGGCACCGTCTTGACCTCGGGCCGCGCGATCGGCCAGAAGATCGGCGCCGGCCCGGTGCGCGTCATCAACGACCCGTCCGAAATGGAACGCGTGCAGCCGGGCGACGTCCTGGTGGCCGACATGACCGACCCGAACTGGGAGCCGGTCATGAAGCGCGCCTCGGCGATCGTCACCAACCGCGGCGGGCGCACCTGCCACGCGGCGATCATCGCCCGTGAACTGGGCGTGCCGGCGGTCGTCGGCTGCGGCAACGCGACCGACGTGCTCAAAGACGGCACGTTCGTGACCGTGTCCTGCGCCGAGGGCGACGAGGGCATGATCTACGACGGCCTGCTGGAGACGGAAGTGTCGGAAGTGGCGCGCGGCGAACTGCCGCCGCTGCCAACGAAGATCATGCTCAACGTCGGCAATCCGCAGATGGCGTTCGACTTCCAGTCGATCCCGAACGCCGGCGTCGGCCTGGCGCGCCTGGAATTCATCATCAACAACAACATCGGCGTGCATCCGAAGGCGATCCTCGAGTACCCGAACATCGACCCCGACCTGAAGAAGGCGGTCGAATCGGTGGCCCGCGGCCACGCCTCGCCGAAGGCGTTCTACATCGACAAGCTGGCCGAGGGCATCGCCACCATCGGCGCCGCGTTCTGGCCCAAGCCGGTCATCGTGCGCCTGTCCGACTTCAAGTCGAACGAGTACAAGAAGCTGATCGGCGGTTCGCGCTACGAGCCGGACGAGGAAAACCCGATGCTGGGCTTCCGCGGCGCCGCGCGCTACCTGTCGCCGGACTTCGCCGAGTCGTTCGAAATGGAATGCCTGGCGATGAAGCGCGTGCGCAACGACATGGGCCTGACCAACGTCGAGATCATGGTGCCGTTCGTGCGCACCCTGGGCCAGGCCGAGAAGGTGGTCGGCCTGCTGGCCAAGAACGGCTTGAAGCGCGGCGAAAACGGCCTGCGCCTGATCATGATGTGCGAAGTGCCGTCGAACGCCATCCTGGCCGAGCAGTTCCTCGAGCACTTCGACGGCTTCTCGATCGGTTCGAACGACCTGACCCAGCTGACGCTGGGCCTGGACCGCGATTCCGGCATGGCCTTGCTGGCCGCCGACTTCGACGAGCGCGATCCGGCCGTCAAGGCGCTGCTGGCGCAGGCGATCAAGGCCTGCCGCGCGCAGGGCAAGTACATCGGCATCTGCGGCCAGGGTCCTTC
>JACMLV010000817.1 GCA_014379395.1 Burkholderiaceae bacterium | reverse complement strand
GCGTGCGCGCCCCGGTACAGCACGCGCTCGCCGCGCGCGGCCGCGCGCCGCGCCAGGTCGACCCGCAGCGCCGCGCCATGGCGCGCGAAAAACGCCGCCTCCTGTGCCAGCATGCGCTGCGGCACCGGCGGCACGAACGGGTAGGCGTAGATCTGGCCGTGCGGATGGTGCAGGGTGACGCCGACGGCCGCGCCGCGGTTTTCAAACGGCAACACGTAGGAGATCGCCGGATCGGCGGCGCAGCGCGCGGTGCGCTCGGCCCACACTTGCAGCAACAATTCGATATGCCCGAGCGCCAAAGCGCCCAGCGACGAATGCGGGTCCCGGGTGAACACCACCACTTCGCAGCGGCCGAAGGCCGGCGCGCTCGGCACCACCAGATGCGGCGCGTCGTGCGCCTCCGGCGTGAGCGACGGGAAGCGGTTGTCGAACACGGCGACGTCGTATTCGCCGGCCGGCAACTCGGTCGGATGGGACGCATCGGTGGTCACGGCGAGCGGGTTGAATTCGGCCGGCGGCAGATAGGTGCGATCCTGGCGGTAGGCGGCGTAGGCGATCCACTCGCCGCGCAACGGATGCCAGCGCAGATGGGGGTTGGCGCCTTGCGGTTCGGGAAACGGACTGGGCGCCGCGCCGACCTCGACGATGGGCGCGCGGCTGTACAGGGTCAGCGCGCGTCCGTCGGGTTTCACTAGTTCCAAGCAATGCATATCAAACGCTTCCGACTGATCCCGCCCAACCTGAAAAAGAAGGCCTTAAGAAAAATCAGACAAACTGCGCGCGCGGAAAGTTCAGAGTTTCCGCCAAAAATTTTTGCCTTCCGGAATAGCGAACCCGGCCGCTTTCCAGGCGGCCGCGACGCCAGGGCGCGCTCCGCACAGCGATTTCCGGTGGCACATTTCCCAAAAGAAGTATAAAATCCACCTGTTTATAGTCAAGCTGCGAATCAAACTGAGCAACCGGCCCGCGCCGCCAGCGCGTTCCACATCGAATCAAAGGAATCCTCATGCAATACGACCGCCTGCAACTGCCCGCCAACTCCAACGACCAGTTCATCGACAGCGTGATCGGCACCCTGTGCCTGACCGAGGGCGTGCAAACGGCGACCCGCGTGCCGGGCAGCCTCGACGTATCGGTGCAGTTCGACGAGCAAGTCACCTCGACCGACGTGATGCGCGCCACGCTCAAGCTGGCCGGCTACATGCTCGACGAGAAGAAAAAATCGACCGGCTGCTGCGGCGCCTGCGGCGGTTAATTTCCAGCCAAGGACAAGCCGATGAGCTACCTGGCCGTCAAGCATCTGCACATCCTGTGCGCCGCGCTCAGCGGGAGCTTCTTCCTGCTGCGCGGCATCTGGATGCTGGCCGGGTCACCCCTGCTGCAACGGCGCTGGGTGCGCGTCGCGCCGCACCTGATCGACACGCTCTTGCTGTCGAGCGCGCTCGTCATGGTGTTTTGGAGCGGACAGTATCCGTTCGTCCAGCCCTGGCTGACGGCCAAGGTGCTGGCGCTGACGCTCTACATCATCCTCGGCGCCATCGCCCTCAAACGCGGCAAGAGCCGCGGCGCCCGCATTCAAGCGTTCGCGGCGGCTCTTGCCGTGTTTGCCTACATCGTGTCCGTCGCGCTCAGCAAACAGCCGATACCGTTTAGCTGACAGCCGGCGCGACGGCGCCGGTTCCGGACCTTAGATCAACCAATCGTCGTCGGAAAAATCCAGCAGGCTCGAGCCGCCATTGCGGATGCTCGAAGCCAGGCCGGCGGCGCGCGCCAGTTGATGCTCGGCGAAGAAGCGGGCCGCCAAGGCGGTCGAGGCGGCCACCTGCGGCGCCACCCCGTCCTG
>JACMLV010000816.1 GCA_014379395.1 Burkholderiaceae bacterium | reverse complement strand
CTTGGCCGCGGGCTTGTTCGCCGGGCGGGCCGCCTTGGCGCCGCTTTTGCCGCTGGCTTTGCCGGCCGCCTTGCGGCCCTGGCTGGCCTTGCCGGCCGGATGAGCGGCCTTCTTTTCGGCGGCGCCGGCCGGGGCCAGCGCGATGCTCATCAATAGCGCGCCGAGCGCGATTTTTGTTCTTAACATGGGATCCGTCTGGTCAATGGGGCGCCGGGAGGCGGATTGATCGGGCCGCAAGGTTAGCATCAAACGGCCGTCGCCGGCATGGAATTACATGCCGTTACAGCCGCGTTTCGGGAGGCCCGCTGGCGTCGGCGCCGCGGATTTTCTCTTGCAGGCGGGCGTTGATGGTGGCCACCGCGAGGTTGCCGCGCGCCATCGAAGGCAGCACGATCTCGCTCGCCTTGGTGAAGCGGTGGCTGATCCGGATCGTGTACGACTTCGACGCCCAGCTCCAGAAGCCGGTCACAAAAGTGGCCTCGTCCATGTCGCGCCATTTCACGCCGGACACGCCCTTGCTCCACGGCAGGATGCCGGAATAGAGCCAGACGCCGACGTCGTCGTAATACAGCCGGTGGCTGCGGATTTTCAGCACGCGGTAGCCGACGAACAGGGCCGAGCACAGCAGCACGCCGAACGCGGCCAGCTGATTCCACAGGAAGGACAGCGGCAGCAGGCCGAAAAACAGCAGCGCGCCCCAAACCGCCGTGCCGACGTAGGCGGTCCACGATTTGCTGCTCAACAGCGTCGCTTGCGGGCCGGGCAAGGCCTGGTTTTCATCCATGATGCATACCGTCGGAAATCAAAAACGGCATGATGGCATGAATCGCGCCCGGCCCCTATTTTTTCAGGCCCTCCTGCAGCATCGCCAGCATGTCGCCGGCCGACATGCGCGCCGCCGCGTCGCTGCCTTCGAGCAGGCTGTCGGCCAGGTCGCGCTTGTGCTGGTGCAGCTCGACGATGCTCTCCTCGATCGTGTGCCGCGCCACCAGCCGGTAGATGGTGACCGGGCGCAGCTGGCCCATGCGGTGGGCGCGGTCCGAGGCCTGGTCCTCGACCGCCGGATTCCACCACGGGTCCATGTGGATCACGTAGTCGGCCGCCGTCAGGTTGATGCCCATGCCGCCGGCTTTCAGGCTGATCAGGAAGACCTCGCCCTCGCCGGCCTGGAAGGCGTCGACCCGCTCCTTGCGCTGCGCCATCGGGGTCGAGCCGTCGAGGTATTGATAGCTGACGTTGTGCTGTTCCAGATGCGCGCGGATCAGGCTCAGGTGGTCGACGAACTGGCTGAAGACGAGCACCTTGTGGCGGTTTTCCAGCAGGCCCGAGAGCAAGCCGGCGAAGGCCGCCAGCTTGCTGCTGGCCAGCCCCAGCTCGGGCGCGACCAGTTGCGGATTGCAGCAGGCGCGGCGTAGCTTCATGATCTCGGCCAGGATCTGGATCGCCTTCTTGGCCGCCGGCCCCTCGACCGCCGCCAGCTTTTCCAGCGCGGCGCGGCGCAGCGATTCGTAGAGCGCCGTTTCCTGCGGCGACAGTTCGACCGGCAGCGTGATCTCGGTGCGGGACGGCAGCTCGGCCAGCACTTGCGTCTTGGTGCGGCGCAGGATGAACGGCGCGATCAGGCGCCGCAGCCGCAATCTGGCCTGCGCCTCGGCCGGCTTGTCCTGCGCGCGCTCGATCGGCGCGGCGAAGCGCAGGTTGAATTGCTCCAGATTGCCGAGCAGGCCCGGATTGATGAAGCGGAACAGGTTCCACAGCTCGCCCAGATGGTTTTCCAGCGGCGTGCCGGTGGCCACCATGCGGAAGTCGCCTTGCAGCGCCATCACCGCCTGCGAGCGCTTGGTGGCGCCGTTCTTGATCGCCTGCGCCTCGTCGAGCACGATGGTGTGCCACTTGACGTCGGCGAACAGGGCCGCCTCCTGTTGCAGCAAGCCGTAGCTGGCCACCACCAGGTCGAACGCTTGCACGCCGGCCAGCGTGTCGGCGCGGTCGCCGGCGCCGAACAGTTTTAAATTCAGGGTCGGGGCGAAGCGCGCCGCCTCGCTCAGCCAGTTCATGCACACCGAGGTCGGCGCGATCACCAGGGTCGGGCCGTGCGGCGCGCGCGACAGGATCAGGGCCAGCGCCTGCAGCGTCTTGCCGAGGCCCATGTCGTCGGCCAGGCAGGCGCCCACGCCCCAATGCGCCAGGCGCGCGAGCCACTCGAAGCCGGCCAGCTGATAGTCGCGCAGCTCCGCTTGCAGCGTGCTCGGCAGGCGCGGCGTGAAGCTGGATTGGTCTTCCAAGCGCGCCAGATGCTCGCGCCAGCGCTGGTCGGCCTTCAGGCCGCCGGCGTCGTTGGCCAGCTCCTCCAGCGCGAACGAGGCCAGCGGATGCACGCGCACGCCCTTGCCGTGCGCCTCGCCGAAGGCGGCCAGTTCCTGCAGGCGCCGGTGCAGCTCGTCGTTCAGGGCCAGGAACTGGTTTTCGCCCAGTTCGATGAAGCGGCTTTTGCTGTTGGCCATCAGTTCGAGCAGGGTGCGCAGGTCGAGCACCTTCTCCTCGTCGATTTGCAGTTCGCCGCTGGCCGCGAACCAGTCCTTCTCGCTCTTGATCGACAGGCGCAATTGCTGCGCCTCGACGCGCCGGCTGACGCGGAACGATTCGCCCTCGGGCCAGGCCAGCACGATCTTGTCCGGATTCACGTCCTGCAATTCGACCAGCAGTTGCAGGCAGGTGGCCGGCTGGCCGAGCAGCCATTCGCCGTGCTCCTCGTGCGCCTCGTCCAGCACCGGGCAGGCCTCGATCAGTTCGCGCCGCGCCTCGCGCTCGGCGAACAGGTCGCGCTTGGCCTGCACCGGCTTGCCGGCCACCTCGGCCAGCACGCTCTCGGCGCCGCTGCCTGGCGCGTAATAGGCGCCGCCGCCTTCGAGCGGACGCACCTGTATCTGCATCTTCAAGCCTTGCTGGTAGGGCAGCAGGTGGATGTGCAGGCGGGAATCGGCCGCAACCGGTTCGGCGTTGTCGGCGCCGCCGATGTCGGACTGCACCGTCACCAGCGAGGAGATCGCGCCGATCGCCTGCAGCACCTGCTTTTCGGCGTGCAGCGGCACGGCCAGCCCGGCGCCGACGATGGCGGCGATGCGGCGGTGCTCGTCGAGGATGCTGACGACGCGCAGCCGGGTCGGGGTTTCCTTGGTGACGACGACCGGGGCGCCGTTGTCGGGAATCGGCGGTTGCAGGCTGAGCCAGAGCGCGCCCTGCTGCGCCTTGATGTGCAATTCCGGCGCGCCGGCCAGCAGCTCGACCCGCGTGTCGGGCGAATCGAGCCAGAACACCAGCGGGTGGCCGGTCAGCGCGGCCAGCGCCTGCGGCGCGTTGAACTCGTAGCGCGGCGCCGACGAATAGTATTCGCGGTGCGGCGCGATGGTGGCGGCCGCGCGCAGATCCTGCGGCGACAGGAAATCGATCTGCGCCGCCTCCTCGTGCAGGCGTTTCAGGGCCAGCGCGCGGCCCTTGCTCCAGTTGCCGCGGGCGTCGCGCTTTTGCTCGCGCGGCTCGATCTCGATGTCGCCGTATCGCGGATCGTGGGCGATCAGCCACACCAGCCGCGACGAGGCGCCCTGGGTGGCGGCCGGCGCGCCCTGTTGCAGGTTGATCAGCGCGCTCAACTGGCGCTGCCAGCCTTCCTGGCGCTCGAACCACGCGCACAGGTCGGTGAAGCCGTGGCGGCGCCGCAGCGCGGCGGCGTAGCGGGTCTGTTCCTCGTCGCCGAGGTGGCCCAGCAGCGCGGCGGCGTGGGCCGCGATCAGCCAGAAGCCCGCCGCGCTGGACTCGCGCAGCAAGTCTTCCAACTCGGGGCGGCGCGCTTCCAGCTGCGGCAGCGCCAGCCAGTAGTACAGCAGGGCCTGGAACAGTTGGGCGGTCAGCCGGGATTCCCAGTTGCGCGAGGCGAGCGCGTCGGCCTGCATGGTGCCGGCGCGGATCTGGCGCAGCATGCTCAGATGCTGGTAGACGGCGCTGTCCGCGCTGTGCTGGCCGTGTAGCGCGTAGTCGAGATAGGTTTCGGCCAGCTTGTGGCGCTTGGCGTCGGCGCCGCGCAGCAGGGCGGCGACGTAGAGGTGGCCGCCGACGCCGCCGAACACCAGCTTGCGCTTGCCGCTTTCGCGGCGCAGCAGCTTGAGCGCGCCCTGGAAGGCGTCGATGGCCAGATCGTCGTCGCCGCGCAGCAGCGCGACGACGCTCGACAGGTAGGCGGCGGCGCCGTCGCCCAGGCCGGCCAGCAAGGCTGTCGCGTCGTCGAGGCGGCCGCAGACGATGGCGTCCTCGG
>JACMLV010000815.1 GCA_014379395.1 Burkholderiaceae bacterium | reverse complement strand
GAGGCCGACGCCAAGGCCGGCGCCAAGGCCGCGGCGCCGCGGCGCCTGCCGGTCGGCAATCCGATCCTCGACGAGATGCTCGGCGGCGGCATTCCGGCCGGCTATTCGCTACTGGTGGTGGGTCCCTCCGGCTCCGGCAAGACGATCCTGGCGACCCAGTTCCTGGCCGAGGGCGCGCGGCGCGGCGAACCGGGCCTGCTGGCGGCGTTCGAGAAGAGCCCCAGCCAGCTGCTTGACGGCACGCTCAAGGCCCTGGCCAGCCAGGGCGCCATCGGCGTGATCGACACCCGCGCGCTCGACCTGTCGATCGACGAGACGCTCCACGACATGATCGGCATGATCGAACGGATGGGCGCCAAGCGCGTCGTCATCGACTCCCTGTCCGGCTTCGAGCTGGCCCTGGCGCCCGAGTTCAGCGAGGACTTCCGCGGCGCGCTGTACCGGATGATCTCGGTGCTCACGGCGATGGGGGTGACGATCCTCATGACCTCCGAACTGGAGGACCGCTACACCGACCTGCGCTTCAGCCCGTTCGGCAGCGCCTTCATGGCCGACGCCATCGTCATGCAGCGCTACATCGAAATCGCCGGCGGCTTCGAACGCGTCATGTCGGTGGTGAAGGTGCGGGCCAGCGCGCACAGCCGCGCGCTGCGCCTGTACGACATCGACGAGGACGGCATCCACATCGGCGCCACTTTGCAATACGAAGGCAAGCTCTCGGGGCATCCGAGCCTGGCCGCCTTCGGCCAATAGGATCGAGGCGGAAATGAATGGCAAGCACCACAAGGCGCGCGGCGCCGGCGCCAGGGCCAACCCGGCCGGGCGGGCCGACCCGGCGGCCGGCCACGACAGCGTCATCGCCAATCGCGAAATGTCGGTGACGGCGCGCGAAGAACTCAGCCACGCGCGCGAGGAAACGGCCGACCGGCGCGACCAGGTGGCGCACCAGCGGGAACAGGCGATCCACCAGCGCGAACACCTGGCCGCCGCGCGCGAGCGGATCAACCGCGAGCGCGACCATGTGAAACTGGCGCTCGAGAGCCACGTCGTCCAGTTGCGCCAGGCCAACGAGCACCTCGTCATCACCACCGTCGAGGCGCAAATCATGACCGAGGAGATCGAGCGCGCCAAGGAGCAGATGGGGCACATGGCGCACCACGACTTCCTCACCGGCCTGCCGAACCGGATGTTGCTGATGGAGCGGCTCGAGCGCGCCATCGGGCTGGCCAAACGGCGCGGCACGCGGCTGGCGGTGCTGTTCCTCGACCTCGACCGCTTCAAGGTCATCAACGACTCGCTCGGGCACGCCGTCGGCGACGCCTTGCTGCAGGCCGTGGCCAAGCGCCTGCTGGGCTCGATCCGCGCCACCGACACCGCCAGCCGCCAGGGCGGCGACGAATTCGTGGTGCTGTTGTCCGACGTGGCCGACGAACGCGCCGCGTGCGAGGTGGTCGACAACATGTGCCGCGAAATCGCCGCGCCGTATGCCTTGCGGGACCAGACCGTGCATATCGGCGTCACCATCGGCATCAGCATGTACCCGGAGGACAGCGACGACGCGTCGACCCTGATCCGCAACGCCGACGTGGCGATGTACCACGGCAAGAACAGCGGGCGCGACCAATATCACTTCTTCCGCGCCGAGATGAACGCGCGCGCGGTCGGACGCCAGAAGATGGAGGCCGATCTGCACCGCGCCCTCGAACAGCATGAATTCGTGTTGCACTACCAGCCCAAGGTCAACCTCGGCAGCGGCGCGATCACCGGTTGCGAGGCGCTGTTGCGCTGGGCCTGCCCAGGGCTGGGCCTGGTGGCGCCCGGCAATTTCATTGCGGTGGCCGAAGCCTGCGGCCTGATCGTGCCGATCGGGCGCTGGGTGTTGGGCGAAGCCTGCGCGCAGGTCAAGCGCTGGCGCGACGCCGGGCTCGCCCCCGGTTCGGTCGCGGTCAACATCTCGGCGCCGGAGTTCCGCCGCCCCGATTTCGTCGCCCGCCTGCGGCGCCTGCTCGAGGCGACGGGGCTGGCGCCGGGCTGCCTGGAATTGGAGATCACGGAAAGCGTGCTGATGCAGGACGCGCCGGCCAGCGTCGCCATCCTGTGCGAGCTCAAGGAGATGGGCGTGCTGCTCGCGATCGACGACTTCGGCACCGGCTATTCGAGCCTCAGTTACCTGCGCCAGTTTCCGATCGACGTGCTCAAGATCGACCAGTCGTTCGTGCGCGAGATCGGGGCGCCGCGCGACAACGGCGTCATCGTCAGCGCGGTGATCGCGATGGGCAGCAGCCTGGGCCAGCGCGTCATCGCCGAAGGGGTCGAGCATCCAGCCCAGCTGAGCTTCCTGCGCGAGCACCATTGCGAAGAGGGCCAGGGCTACCTGTTCAGCCGGCCGCTGTGCGCGGCCGACTTCGGCGCCCTGCTCGCGCCGGGGACCGCTTGACGCGGCGGCGCGCGCATCGCGCCACGCCATGCGCGCCTCCTTCGACGAGAAACGCCCGGTTTCGATGCCGCCAACGCCACGTAACGGCAAATGCTTTTTTTCCCAACCGCAAGATATTGATCTTCCGCAGACCCGGGCTTCGTCCTGAATGTCATGATTTCTCACACAAAAAATCCAGACCACATCCACCGCTCCCGCTGCAATCAAAGCGGGCTAATCGCTTCACGAGGAGACAATCATGAATCGCAGTAGTGTTCCCCACTGGAAAGTGGAATATAAGACGCACAACGGCGCACAAGGCGCCATTACAGTTCGGGCGGGAACTTCAGACGATGCAAAGCGGATTACCGCAGAAATAACGCGCACCAATCCGAATGATGTGCTTGACGCCTATTGCGTTAACGTGAACGAAGGCCCGCCGCCATCGCGTCCGTTCCGGGGCCGGCACTAAGCGACGAGCAAGCCGCGCAGCTGGCTTGTTCCCCTCCGGCATCGTCGGAAATAAAAAAACTCCCTCTCGGGAGTTTTTTTATGCCTTTTGGCGGCAAGGGTGGGATGCGCCCACATCGTGCAGGCCGCCCTCGCGCAAGTACGCGCGAAGTCTTCGAATCCCACGCGTAAGCCGCGCAGGCGGCTTACTCCTTTCCTGATCTGGAAATAAAAAAAGCTCCCTTGCGGGAGCTATTTTTATGCGTTTTGGCGGAAAGGGTGAGATTCGAACTCACGGTACACCAAAGATGTACACTGGATTTCGAGTCCAGCGCATTCGACCACTCTGCCACCTTTCCTTTTGCTACTGCTCGCTTGTTGCCGCGAGAGACAAGATTATAGCAGGGCG
>JACMLV010000097.1 GCA_014379395.1 Burkholderiaceae bacterium | reverse complement strand
CAGCCCCAGCAGCGCGCCGCGGGCGTACGGGTCCCAGTGCGGCGCGCCGAGGCCGGCGAAGGCCGGCACCAGGAACACGCCGCCGCTGTCGGGCACGCTGGCCGCGAGCGCCTCGACCTGGCCGGACTCCTCGATGATGCCGAGGCCGTCGCGCAACCACTGCACGGTGGCGCCGCCCATGAAGACGCTGCCTTCCAACAGGTAGTCGGTGGCGCCGCCCTGGCGCCAGCCGACCGTCGACAGCAGGCGGTTCCGCGAGACGGCCGGCGTGGCGCCGGCGTGCATCAGCATGAAGCAGCCGGTGCCGTAAGTGTTCTTGACCATGCCGGGAACGTGGCAGGCCTGGCCGAAGGTGGCGGCCTGCTGGTCGCCGGCGATGCCGGCCAGCGGAATCGGCGCGCCGAACCATTCGGCGCGGGTCAGGCCGACCTCCCCGCTCGACGACACCAGCTGCGGCAGGATGGCGGCGGGAATGTCGAACAGGTCGAGCAGGTCCTGGTCCCAGCGCATCAGTTGCAGGTTGAACAGCATGGTGCGCGAGGCGTTGCCGACGTCGGTGACGTGCGCGCCGCATAGCTTCCAGGCGAGCCAGCTGTCGACCGTGCCGAAGGCCAGCTGGCCGCCCTCGGCCCGCGCGCGGGCGCCCGGAATATTGTCGAGCAGCCATTTCAATTTCGTGGCGGAGAAATACGGATCGAGTTCGAGGCCGGTGCGCTCGCGGATCGGGCCGGCGTGCCCGGCGCCGCGCAGTTCGTCGCAATAGGCGGCGCCGCGGCGGTCCTGCCAGACGATGGCGGGGGCGATCGGGATGCCGCTTTCGCGGTCCCAGACGATGGTGGTTTCGCGCTGGTTGGCGATGCCGATGGCGAGGATCTGGTGCGCCTCTACGTGTTGCTCGCGCAGCAGCCGGCGGGCGACGCCGAGCTGGCCGTTCCAGATGTCCATCGGATCGTGCTCGACCCAGCCGGGCCGCGGAAAATGCTGGGGCAAGGGTTCGCTGGCGCTGCCGCAGATGCGGCCGTCATGCTTGAACAGCATGGCGCGCGAGCTGGTGGTGCCCTGGTCGAGGGCGAGGATGTAGTGCTTCATCGGCGTGTCCCCGAGGGTGCATCCTAATGCCAACTACAAAAATATAAGTGAAGCAAGCCGATAGGCCGGATTTTGTTACGGCGCGAACCCTTGCGAATCCGCGCTATGACAGCCATTCCTCTAGGCGCCGAATTACTCCGGCGCTCAAGCTTCCTACCCGTACGCTCCGCGAGCAGCCTCATCGCGTACTGCTTGGAATTGCACCGAGTGGAGGTTACCGCGTTTCACCGTAACTAAATACGCTCGTCTCTGTGGCCCTATTCCTCGCCTTATACCTTGCGGCTTTCGGCGGACGGCCGTTAACCGTCACCCTGCTCTGTGGAGTCCGGACCTTCCTCCCGTCACCGCATCGCTGCGGCAACCAGCGGCTGTCTGGCTTGCTTCATCCGCATTGTACCGCGCCGCGCCGCTTATCCGCTAGCCGATCCGCGCCGGCGCGGCAAGCGTCCAGGTCAAGCGCTCGACCGGCGGCGACGGGCCGGCGCGACAGTTGTTGTCAAAATGCAAGCAAGCCGACTTGGCCGCGGCGCGCTCTGGTAAAATAGCGCGCATCGAATTCCCCCGTGCCCGGCGCCGCCTGGCATCTGCTTGAAGCTCCCTTAACCACACTTCCATGTTCAGTTTCTTCAAGAAAAAAACCGCCACTCCTCCCGCGCCGCCGCCGGCGCCCGAAGCGGCGCAGACCGACCCGTCCGCGGCAGCCGCCGCCGCGCCCGCGCCTGCGCCAATCCCGACCCCGGCCCCGGCCGAGCCGACCGAAGCGGCCAAAAAGCAATCCTGGATGGCGCGCCTGAAGGCCGGCCTGTCCAAGACCTCCTCCTCGCTCAGCCTGCTGTTCGTCGGCGCCAAGATCGACGACGACCTCTATGAGGAGCTGGAGGCGGCGCTGTTGATGGCCGACGCCGGCATGGACGCGACCACCTTCCTGCTCGGCGAGCTCAAGAAAAAGGTCAAGGAGGACAAGCTGCTCGACGCCGCCGCCGTCAAGGCCGCGCTGAAGGCGCTGCTGCTCGAGTTGCTGTTGCCGCTGCAAAAGCCGTTCGAGCTGGGCCGCCACCAGCCGATGGTGATGATGATCTCCGGCGTCAACGGCGCCGGCAAGACCACCACCATCGGCAAGCTGGCCAAGCATTTGCAGGCGCACGGCCAGTCGGTCCTGCTGGCCGCCGGCGACACCTTCCGCGCCGCCGCGCGCGAGCAGTTGATGGTGTGGGGCCAGCGCAACAACGTCACCGTGATCTCGCAGGAGTCGGGCGACCCGGCCGCCGTCGCGTTCGACGCGGTGCAGTCGGCCAAGGCGCGCGCCATCGACGTCGTCATGGTCGACACGGCCGGCCGCCTGCCGACCCAGTTGCACCTGATGGAGGAACTCAAGAAGATCAAGCGCGTGATCGGCAAGGGCATGGACGGCGCCCCGCACGAGACGCTCTTGGTGATCGACGGCAACACCGGCCAGAACGCGCTGGCCCAGGTCAAGGCCTTCGACGACGCGCTGCAGCTGACCGGCCTGGTGATCACCAAGCTCGACGGCACCGCCAAGGGCGGCGTGCTGGCGGCGATCGCGCGCATGCGCCCGGTTCCCGTGTATTTCATCGGCGTGGGCGAAAAAATCGAGGACCTGCAGCCGTTCGTGGCGGCCGAGTTCGTCGAAGCGCTGCTCGGGTAGGGCTCCATGATCGAGTTCCAACAAGTATCGAAGCAATACAGCCCGGACGCGGTCGCGCTGCGCGAGGTGTCCCTCACGATTCCGAAGGGCGAACTGGTGTTTCTGGCAGGGCCGTCCGGGGCCGGCAAGTCGACCCTGCTCAAATTGATCGCGGCGATGGAGCGCCCCAGTTCGGGCCGCGTCTTGGTCAACGGCCAGGACATCGGCAAGATCCAGCGCGCCGGCGTGCCCTTCCTGCGCCGCAACATGGGCCTGATCTTCCAGCAGCAGCGCCTGCTCAACGACCGCTCGGTGCAGGCCAACGTGATGCTGCCGCTCTTGGTGGTGGGCGCCTCGCGCGCCGAGGCCGAGCAGCGCGCCCGCGCCGCGCTCGACAAGGTCGACCTGCTCGACCGCGCCAACGCGCGTCCGCTGGAACT
>JACMLV010000814.1 GCA_014379395.1 Burkholderiaceae bacterium | reverse complement strand
GTGCTTGGCGCGCGCGACGGCCAGCGGCGCCATCTGGGTGATCGCCGCGCCGGCGAACCGTTCGACGCTCGCCAGCACGGGTTCGGCGGCGGGATCGGACAGGGCCGGATCGCTTTCCCCGCCTATGATCAGCACGCCGCCGTCCGGCGTCAGCGTCGCGCTGTGGTAGATGCGCGCCTGCGCCAGCGATGGCGCGGCCAGCCACTGGCTCGACGCGGCGTCCCACAGCGAGAGCGCGCGATAGGGCGGGTGCGGCACATGGTCGTCGGCCATTTTGGGGCGGTCGCACAGCCCGCCCGCGATCAAGATCTTGCCGTCCGGGGTGGCGGTGGCCGTGTGCAGGTAGCGCCCCTGGGCGTCGCACTCCGGCGCGACCGGCAGGCGATGCCAGCCCTTGAGCCTCGGGTCGAACCATTTCGGGCCGGTGCTGGCGCCCGAGAGGTTGCCGCCCTCCTCGACGCGGCGGCGCAGTTGGCGGCTTTGAGCTTGCTGGCTCTTCCATTGGCTGACGCTTGGGCCGAAGCCATATAAAAACACGACGCCATCGTCGAGGCGGGTCACGGTGGCGCCGGCGGGGCGCGCGAGGTAGCCGCCGAAAGGCGTCAGGCGGCCGGTGGATGCGAAACCGTCGTCCGCGCTTTGGGCCTGGGCGGGCGCGGCGCCGATCAGGGCGGCGAGGCCGAGTGCCCAGCAGCGGCGCACTATCGGCGGCAAAAATCGGAGCGTCATGTTCGTGGCCTCAGTGTGAAAAGCACGCCATTCCGAGTCGGCCCCTGTGCAATATTAATGAGAAGTAATTCCGCATGTTGCCATAAGTGAATTTCGATGGCAATTGGATGGCGATCGAAGTTGCCGGGCCGCACCGCCCGGCGGCCCGGTCCGACCGGCTTTAGCCGCCAGCGCGGTTACCGAATGTAACGGGTTGGCAAAAAAACTGGCCCGCCAAATAGAATTCCGGGTCTGCGGTAGAATCGCCAAAAGCGAAGCCCCGCACTATGGAAATTGACCAGGACACCGTTATCACTCCCCACACCCTACCGCTGGATAATTCCTTCGCCGCGCTGCCGCCCGCGTTTTTCACGCGGCTGATGCCGACGCCCCTGCCCGCGCCCTATCTGGTCGCGGCCAGCGCGCCGGCCGCCGCGCTGATCGGGCTCGATGTCGCCGACTTGGCGCAGCCCGATTTCATCGAGGCATTAAGCGGCAATCTGGTGCCGGCCAATTCGACGCCGCTGGCGGCGGTCTACTCCGGCCACCAGTTCGGCGTCTGGGCCGGCCAGTTGGGCGACGGGCGCGCGATTCTGTTGGGCGACATCGCCACGCCGCAAGGCCCGATCGAGCTGCAACTGAAGGGCTCGGGCCTGACGCCGTATTCACGCATGGGCGACGGTCGCGCCGTGCTGCGCTCGTCGATCCGCGAATTCCTGTGCTCCGAGGCGATGGCCGCGCTTGGCATTCCGAGCTCGCGCGCGTTGGCCGTGGTCGGCTCCGATCAGGGCGTGCGGCGCGAAACGATGGAGACCGCCGCCGTCGTCACGCGCATGGCGCCGAGCTTTGTCCGCTTCGGTTCCTTCGAGCACTGGTATTACCGCGACCAGCACGATGCGCTGAAAACGCTGGCCGACTACGTCATCGAGCGTTTCTATCCGGCGCTGCGCGACGCGCCGAATCCTTACGCGGCCATGTTGAAGGAAGTGACGCGCCGCACCGCGCAGCTGATGGCGCAGTGGCAGGCGGTCGGCTTCATGCACGGCGTGATGAACACCGACAACATGTCGATCCTCGGCCTGACGCTCGACTACGGCCCGTTCGGCTTCATGGAGGCGTTTAACCCGCAACACATCTGCAACCACACCGACCAGCAAGGGCGCTATTCCTATGCGATGCAGCCGGAGGTGGGCCAGTGGAATTGCTACGCGCTCGGCCAGGCGCTGCTGCCCTTGATCGGCGAGGTCGAGGCGGTGCAGCAGGCGCTACAAGTTTACCGCGGCGCCTTCGCCGGCAAGTTCGACGAATTGCTGCATCAAAAGCTGGGCTTGACGACCAAGCAGGACGGCGACCGCGCCCTGTTCGACGCGATGTTTGCGCTGATGCAGGCGAACCGGGTCGACTTCACCCAGTTTTTCCGGCGTCTGGGCGATTTGCCGCGCGACCCCGGCCTGCCCGGTGGCGAGGCGCTGCGCGACCAGTTCATCGACCGCGCAGGATTCGACGCCTGGGCGCTGCAATACCGCCAGCGCCTGCGCCAGGAAAACAGCCTCGACAGCGCGCGGCGCGCGGCGATGCACGCCGTCAATCCGAAATACGTGCTGCGCAACTACATGGCGCAGGTCGCTATCGAAAAGGCGCAGACTAAGGACTTCTCCGAGGTGGCGCGCCTGTTGGCGGTGCTCGCGCGTCCGTTCGACGAGCAGCCGGAGAACGAGCGCTATGCGGCATTGCCGCCGGACTGGGCCAGCGGGCTGGAAGTCAGTTGTTCCTCTTAACGCTGAATACGAAGGTGAAACCATGAGCAGCGATAATCCGCGCCAAGTGGTGCGCAAGAGCGACGCCGAATGGCGGGCCATGCTCGACCAGAACCAATACGAGGTGACGCGCCACGCCGCCACCGAGCGCGCCTTCACCGGCAAATATTGGGATCATCACGAGGCCGGCGTCTACACCTGCGTGTGCTGCAACACGCCGCTGTTCGCCTCGAGCGACAAGTTCGACTCCGGCTGCGGCTGGCCGAGCTATTTCCAGGCGCTCGACCCGGCCAATGTGATCGAAAAGGCCGACCGTACTCATGGTATGCTGCGCACCGAAATCATTTGCGCAGTGTGCGACGCGCATTTGGGCCACGTGTTCCCGGACGGCCCGCCGCCGACCGGACTGCGCTATTGCATCAATTCGGCGTCGCTGCGCTTCGACCCCACTCATTCTGACTAGAAGAAGAAAATGAAATTTTTGTTCGACATGTTCCCGCTGATCCTCTTTTTCGGTGCCTATAAATGGGGCAGCGGCCACGAGGAGGCGGCCCATTCGGTCGTCGCGCAATACTTGTCTGGCTTGATTTCCGGCGGCGTTGTCGCGGCGTCCCAGTCGCCCTTGATCCTGGCGACCGCCGTGGGCATCGCCGCCACCGTGATCCAGATCGGCTATCTGCTGGCGCGCGGAAAAAAGGTCGACGGCATGCTGTGGCTCTCGCTGGTGGTGATCGGCGTGTTCGGCGGCGCCACCATCTACTTCCACGACGACACCTTTATTAAATGGAAGCCGACGCTGATCTATTGGTTGTTCGGCCTGGCGCTGTTGATCGGGCAAGTCGTTTTCAAGAAGAACCTGCTGCGCAAGGGCATGGAAGCCCAGATCAAGCTGCCCGAGGAGGTCTGGCTGAAACTGGTGTTCGCCTGGATCGGCTTCCTGGCCGCGATGGGCGCGCTCAACCTGTTGATCGCCTTCGTCATCTACAAGAACGACACCGGCGCCTGGGTCAGCTTCAAAGCCTTCGGCGCGACCGGCCTGTTCCTGGTGTTCGTGATCGGCCAAACCCTGTTCTTGTCCAAATACATTAAGGAAGACGCATGAAGCAAGACGCAAACCCTACCCCCGACACCCGCCTCGAACGCATCCGCAGCCGGCTGGAGGCGGACCTGGCGCCGCTCGAATGCGTGCTCGGCGACGACTCCGCGCAGCACAAAGGGCACGCCGGCGCGGCCTCGGGCGGCGGCCATTACACGGTGCGCATCGTGTCGAGCCGCTTCGAGGGGCTCAGGCTCGTCATGCGGCATCGCCTGGTGTATGATTCCCTCCGCGATTTGATGCACACCGAGATCCACGCGCTCGCCATCACGGCGCTGACGCCGTCGGAAGCGTAACGACTTCACCTTGCATCAATGATGGCTTGAAAATAATATCTACAAAACCAACGTTTGACGCTTATCATTTCGATTCGATATCATTCCAACCGACTTTTCCCCAACTTTTCCCTAACAGGATTTAATAATGACTTTTAAGCCAGCCCGCTTGCTGATCGCCCTTCTCGCCGTTGTCGCGGTGCCTGTTTTCGCGCAGAACGTCGCCGTGGTCAACGGCAAGCCGATTCCTTCTTCGCGTGTTGACGCCGTCGTCAAGCAAGTCGTGGCGCAAGGCCAGCAACCGGATTCGCCGCAGCTGCGCGAATTGATCAAGAAGGATCTGATCGGCCGCGAAGTGCTGATGCAGGAAGCGGAAAAGCGCGGCTTCGGCAAGGAGGCCGCCGTCAAGCTGCAAATCGAGAACGCCCGCCAGGCCATCGTCCTGAACGCGTTGGTGGCCGACTATCTGAAGAAGAACCCGATCACCGACGCCGACATCAAAGCCGAATACGACCGCTTCGTGGCCCAGTCCGGCGACAAGGAATACCATGTGCGCCACATCCTGGTCGGCAGCGAAGCCGAAGCCAAGGACCTGATCGCCAAGCTCAAGGGCGGCGCCAAGTTCGAAGACCTGGCCAAGGTATCGAAGGACACCGGCTCGGCCGGCAATGGCGGCGACCTCGACTGGGCGATGCCGGCGTCGTTCCCGAAACCGTTCGCGGACGCCTTCGTGGCCCTGCAAAAAGGCCAGTTCACCGAAGCGCCGGTGCAAACCCCGAACGGCTTCCACGTGATCAAGGTCGACGACGTGCGCGCCGCCAAGCTGCCGCCGCTGGAAGAAGTCAAGCAACAAGTTGGCGAAGCGCTGCAACAGAAGAAGCTGCAAGCGTACCAAGAAGACATGGTCAAAAAAGCCAAAGTTCAGTAACGATGTGATCCGACACCACCGGCGCCCCTACGGCGCCGGTGTGCTTTTTGCCCGGTGTATTTTTTATAGGAAAGAGAACCATGATTTTGAAGCCAGCCCGCATTTTGTCCGCCCTGCTCGCCGTCTGCGCCCTGCCCGCCCTGGCGCAAAACATCGCCACCGTGAACGGCAAGGCGATTCCCGCCGCGCGCCTCGAGCAGATCGTGCGCCAGGTCGTCGCCCAGGGCGGCCAGCCGGACTCGCCGGAACTGCGCGCCGCCATCAAGAAGGACTTGATCGGCCGCGAAGTGCTGATGCAAAACGCCGACAAGGCCGGCTACGGCCTGCGTCCGGAAGTCATGGCCCAAGTCGAGAACACGCGCCAGAGCGTGATCATCAACGCCATGCTGGCCGACTACGTGAAGAAAAATCCGGTCAAGGACGCCGAGATCCAGGCCGAATACGACAAGTACAAGTCGTCGGTCGGCGAGAAGGAATACCACGCGCGCCACATCCTGGTGGCGACCGAAGGCGAAGCGAAGGACCTGATCGCCAAGCTCAAGGGCGGCGCCAAGTTCGAGGAACTGGCCAAGGTGTCCAAGGACGGCTCGGCGGCCAATGGCGGCGATCTGGACTGGGCCAACCCGGCCTCCTTCGTCAAGCCGTTCGCCGACGCGATGGTGGCGTTGAAAAACGG
>JACMLV010000813.1 GCA_014379395.1 Burkholderiaceae bacterium | reverse complement strand
TGGCGTTTTCAATTGCAACCGGATCGTCATGGCCACTCACAACCGTTTTTCGTCAAGACCGCAAACCTCGCTGCTGCCGTGGCTGGGCATCGCCGCCATCGTCATCCTGAGCGACCAGGTCACCAAGATCGCCATCACGCGCCTGTTCACGCTCGGCCAGGAGCGCGCGGTGACCTCGTTTTTCAACCTGGTGCTGGCCTATAACCGCGGCGCGGCCTTCAGCTTCCTGTCCAACGAGAGCGGCTGGCAGCGTTATTTTTTCACCGCCATCGGGATCGGCGCGGCGCTCTTCATCATCTACCTGCTCAAAAAGCACGCCGGCCAGCGCCTGTTCTGCTGGGCCCTGGCGCTGATCCTCGGTGGCGCCATCGGCAACGTGATCGACCGTATCGTATACGGCCACGTGGTCGATTTTCTCGACTTTCATTGGAAAAACTGGGGCCATTTCCCGGCCTTCAATGTGGCCGACGCGGCCATCAGCATCGGCGCCGCCCTGTTCATCATCGATGAGCTGCGGCGCGTGAACAAGTAACGCGCGGGGAGACTGCAATGGAATTGACCGGAAAAAAAATCCTCCTCGGCCTGACCGGTGGCGTCGCCTGCTACAAGTCGGCCGAACTGTGCCGCGCCATGACGCGCGCCGGCGCCCAGGTGCAAGTGGTGATGACCGACGCGGCGGGCCACTTCATCACCGCCGTGACGATGCAAGCCTTGTCCGGCCAGCCGGTGCACGGCAGCCAGTGGGATGCGCGCATCGACAACAACATGGCGCACATCGAACTGACGCGCGCGGCCGACGCGATCCTGGTCGCGCCCTGCTCGGCCGACTTCATGTTCAAGCTGGCGCACGGCGTGGCAGACGATCTGCTGTCGACCCTGTGCCTGGCGCGGCCGCATCGGCTGCCGCTGCTGGTGGCGCCCGCCATGAACGTCGAGATGTGGGAAAACCCGGCCACCCAGCGCAACCTGAAGCAATTGCGCGAGGACGGCGTGCGCATCCTCGGCCCGGCGGCCGGCGAGCAGGCGTGCGGCGAGGTCGGCCTTGGCCGCATGCTCGAACCGCAACAGATGCTCGACGAATTGATCGCCTCCTTCCAGCCCAAGGTGCTCGCCGGCAAGCGCGTGCTGGTGACGGCCGGCCCGACCTTCGAACCGATCGACCCGGTGCGCGGCATCACCAATTTGTCGTCCGGGAAAATGGGCTACGCGGTGGCGCGCGCCGCCCACGAGGCCGGCGCCGAGGTGCTGTTGATCTCCGGCCCGACCGCGCTCGAGGCGCCCTACGGCGTGCGCCGCGTCGACGTCCAGAGCGCGCAGCAGATGCACGACGCGGTGATGGCGGCCTGCGACGGCCAGCACGTGTTCGTCGCCGTGGCGGCGGTGGCCGACTGGCGCGTGGTCAACGCCAGCGCCCAGAAGATGAAAAAACAGAGCGACGGCGCCGCGCCCGAGCTCAAGTTCGAACAAAACCCGGACATCCTGGCGGCGGTGGCCGCGCGCACCAATCTGGCCGGCTATCCGTATTGCGTCGGCTTCGCGGCCGAATCGGAAAACCTGCTCGAATACGGCGCCGTCAAGCGCGAGAAGAAAGGCATCCCCTTGCTGGTTGGCAACATCGGCCACCACACCTTCGGCCAGGATGACAACACCATCGTGCTGTTCGACGAAAGCGGCCACACCGTGCTGCCGCGCGCCGGCAAACTCGATCTGGCGCGCCAGCTGGTGTCGGAGATCGCCAAGCGGCTCGACCAGAACTCGCTGCTCAAATAAACGCAATAAACGAAATAGACGAATGAAAACCGTAGACATCAAAATCCTCGACCCGCGCCTGCAAGACCAGTTGCCGGCCTACGCGACACCGGGCAGCGCCGGGCTCGACCTGCGCGCCTGCATCGACGCCCCGCTCACCATCGAAGCGGGCCAGACGGTCTTGATCCCGACCGGGCTGGCGATCCACCTGGCCGACCCGGGCTACGCCGCGATGATCCTGCCGCGCAGCGGCATGGGCCACAAGAACGGCATCGTGCTCGGCAATCTGGTAGGCTTGATCGATTCCGACTACCAAGGTCAGCTGATGGTGTCGACCTGGAACCGCAGCCACAGCGCCTTCACCCTCCAGCCGATGGAGCGCCTGGCGCAGCTGATCATCGTGCCGGTGTTGCAAGTGGCGTTCAACGTGGTCGACGAATTCGACTCCAGCGAACGCGGCGCCAACGGCTTCGGCAGCACCGGCAAACATTAAGGTACCCCGCATGCCAGCATTTCGCCGTCCCCGTCCACCTCGCGCGTCCGGCGCGACCTGCGAGGACGCGCGGCTCACTCGTCCCGGCGAAGCGGTACGCGACCGCCAACGCGACGGCGAGGAGTACGAGGTGCGCCGCGACCGACGCTG